>DATLHR010000626.1:0-25724 GCA_035539815.1 Kofleriaceae bacterium | reverse complement strand
GCCTGGATCACGTAGCACTGGTTCTCGAGGGCGCGCGCCTGCGCCGCGATGCGCACGCGGTGGTAGCCGGCGAGCGCGTCGGTGCAGCTCGGCACCGCGAGCACGTTCGCCCCCGCGGCGACGAGACGGCGCGCGATGAGCGGGAACTCCGCGTCGTAGCAGATGGCGACGCCGAGCCGCAGCCCGTCGCCGAGGTCGAGCACGGCCTGTGCGTCGCCGGGAGAGATGCCCCAGAGCTCGCGCTCGAACCGCGTCATCTGCAGCTTCTCGATCGGTGCGGTCGTGCCGTCGGGCGCGATGACGAGGAGGCGATTGCGGAAGCTGCGATCGGCCTGCTGCACGGGGAAGCTGCCGGCGACCACCGTGAGGCCCGCGGCCATGGCGGTTTCGCGGCAGGCGCGGTCATACGCGGGCAGCAGGCGCTGCAGCGCGACCAGCTGCGTGGCGAGCGTCGCCTGGTCCTCGGCGGCGAGCAGCGACGTCAGCTCCATCGACGCGTATTCGGGCAGCACGCACAGCCGCGCACCACCGGCGGCCGCCTCGGCGAGCCCCGCGCCGAGCTTGGCGCACCACGCATCGAACGAAGCGAGCTGCTCGATCGGGTACGCCCACGCGGCGACCTTCACCGCAGCTCCTTCGTCCAGAACACCATCGACTTCGCGGTCTCGTCGGCGTCGCCGAGGTCCTGCCACGCAAAGCTCGTCGTGATCTCGGGACGCTTGAGGAAGCCGTGGCGAGCCCACAGGCCATCGAGAGGGCGATACGCCGGTGGGCGCGCGGGATGATCGACGGGGCGCTCGACGGCGCAGAACGTCGCGACGCGGAACCCGTATGCGCGCGCGTGCCCCTCGCGCTCGACGAAGAACGCGTTGCCGAGCCCCCGCCCGCGATATGCGGGATCGAGCACGGACTCGCCGTAGTAGCAGACGTCGCCGGGTGCGTAGCCTGCAGCGACCAGCGGCGCGACCACCTCGTCGGAGTTCTGCGCCAGCGGCAAGGCCGTCGATGCACCCACGACGCGCTCGCCGTCGCGCGCGATGACGACCAGCCCGACCGGCGAGTCGGCGTAGGTCGCGAGGAACTTCTCCTCGTAGGCGTGCGAGCCCTCGTAGAGGTAGGGCCACTCGCGGAACACGGCGATGCGCAGCCCCGCGAGGTCGGGGATGACGCGCGTGATCGCGGCGCCGACGACGCGCTCGATCGTGACGCTCATTTCGCCCCGACCTGCGCGAGCCAGGCTTGCAGGTTGTAGTAGTTCGTCACGCGGCGGATCGCACCGCCGGTGATCTCGAAGAACGCGCCGCCCGGCAGCGTGTAGCGCTGACCGGTCGCGGGCGGCAGCCCCTCGTCGGTGGCGAGGTATTGCCCTTCGACGACGTACTCGGCCGCGACCCGCCCCGGCGGCCCGCTCATCACGGCGACATCGCGCAGCTGTTCGCGGTAGTTGCGGTTCATGCGGTCGAGGAACGCGCGGAACGTGGCGCGGCCGGTCTCGCGGGCGCCCTGATTCAGGTCATGGACGACGTCCTCGGCGAGGAGCGCACACATGCCGTCCCAGTCACCGCGATTGAAAGCAGCGTAGTACGCCGTCACGAGCTCGATGTCGGTCACGCCGCCGTTATAGCAACCCTCGCCGCCGGCGCGGATCTCTGCCACCCTGGGGCGGTGAGCTTCGACACCGTCATCAAAGGTGGGCTTCACTTCGACGGCACCGGCCAGCCCGCCGCGGTCCGTCACCTCGGCGTGCGCGACGGGCGCGTCACCGTGGTCAGCGCGACCCCGCTCGCCGAGGACGGTGCGCGCGTGATCGACGCCCACGGCAAGTGGGTGATGCCCGGCTTCATCGACCTGCACACGCACTACGACGCCGAGCTGATCGCCGCGCCCTCGCTGTCGGAGTCCGTGCGCCACGGCGTCACCACCGTCGCCGTCGGCAGCTGCTCGATCTCCGCCGTCCTCTCATCGGCCGACGACTGCTCGGATCTGTTCACGCGCGTCGAGGCGGTGCCGCGCGAGTACGTGCTGCCGCTGTTGCGCGAACGCAAGACGTGGTCGACGCCGCGCGCCTACGTCGACTTCTTACGCCGGCAGCCGCTCGGTCCGAACGTCGCGACGTTCCTCGGCCACTCGGACCTGCGCGCGAGCGTGATGGGCCTCGGCCGCTCCGTCGATCGCGACGCCCGCCCGACGGCGAACGAGCTCGCCGCGATGGCGCGCACGCTCGAGGACGCACTGGACGCCGGCTTCCTCGGCCTGTCGACGATGACCAACCCGTGGGACAAGCTCGACGGCGATCGCTACCGCTCGGCGCAGCTGCCGTCGACGTACGCGACCTGGAGCGAGTACCGCGCCCTGCATCGCGTGCTCCGCGAGCGCGGCCGCATCCTGCAGAGTGCACCGAACCTGGTCACCAAGCTCAACGTGCTCCTGTTCCTCGCGTCGAGCCTCGGGCTCGGCGTGCGCCGCCCGCTGCAGACGACGCTGATCACCCTCGCGGATGCGAAGTCGAGCCGCGGCCTGCATCGCGTGCTCGGCCCGCTGACTCGCTTCGCCAATCGCGTGCTCGGCGGCAACTTCCGCTGGCAGACACTGCCGGTACCGTTCGAGGTCTACGCCGACGGCATCGACCTCGTCGTGTTCGAGGAGTTCGGCGCCGGCCGCGCCGCGCTGCACCTCGCCGACGAGGTCGAGCGCAACGCGCTGATGCGCGAGGAGGGCTATCGCCGCGCGTTCCGCAAGGACTACGAGCAGCGGTTCTCGGCGCGGGTCTGGCACCGCGACCTGTACGATGCGTTCATCGTCGCGTGTCCTGACGCGGCGCTCGTCGGACGCTCGTTCGGTGAGGTCGCCGACGAGCGCGGGCTGCATCCCGTAGATCTGTTCCTCGATCTCGTCGTCGCCCATGGTCGCGCGCTGCGCTGGCGCACGACGATCGCCAACGATCGCCCGGCCGAGCTCGCGCGCATGATGGCCGAGCCTGCGGCGCTGATCGGCTTCGCCGATTCAGGCGCGCACATCCGCAACATGGCCTTCTATAGCTTCCCGCTGCGCATGCTGCGCGCCGTGCACGAGCGCTCGGCGAGCCTGCCGCTCGAGCGCGCGGTGTGGCGGCTCACCGGCGAGCTCGGCGACTGGCTCGGCATCGATGCGGGCCACCTCCGCCTCGGCGACCGCGCCGACGCCGTCGTGATCGATCCGTCAGCGCTCGACGCGCGGCTCGACGGCTATCACGAGGCGCGGATGGAGGGCTTCGGCGACCTGCGTCGGATGGTCAACCGCAGCGATGGCACCGTCCGCCACGTCGTGATCAACGGCCGCGTCGCGTTCGAGGCCGGCGCCATCGCCCCGGAGCTCGGACGCGCGACCGGCTACGGCACGTTCCTGCCCGCGACGCGTTGAGCACGGGCAAGCCGGTGCTCGGCCCCGGATACACCTGGGTCACGGGCCAGCGATCGTCGTCGGATCCATGCAACCGAGCGGCTGCAGGCGCTCCGCCTGCGCGGGGCCCCAGGTTCCCGGATCGTAGAAGTGCAGCGGCGTGACGTCACCGAGCACGCCCTCGACCACGCGCCACTGCGCTTCGATCGCGTCCTGCCGCGCGAACAGGCTGGGATCACCACGCATGGCATCGCCGAGCAGACGCTCGTACGGCAGCGCCTCCGTCCTCGGATCCTCCATCGCGCGCAGCTCCGTCGGCTGGCCGACCATCGTGTCGCCGGACGTGATGCCGAGCTTCTTGATGCGCATGCCGAGCGCGATCACGAGCTCGGGGCCGAGGCGGAACCGGAAGTAGTCGGGGCACGGGATGTGCTCGCCGAAGATGTCGCGCGGCGGCCGCTTGAGCCGCACCATCACCTCCGTCATCGTCTGCGGCATGCACTTGCCCGTGCGCACGTAGAACGGCACCCCGGCCCACCGCCAGGTGTCGACGCGCAGCGCGACCGAGGCAAACGTCTCGACCGTCGAGCCGGGGGCGACGCCGGGCTCGTCGCGGTAGCCGCGGTACTGGCCGCGCACCACGTGCATCGGATCGATCGGCTCGATCGCCTTCAACACGCGCGCTTTCTCGTCGCGGATCGACTCGGGATCGGTCCCGACGGGGCCATCCATGGCGAGGATCGCCATGACCTGGAGGAGGTGGTTCTGCAGCACGTCGCGGATCGCGCCGGCCTGCTCGTAGAAGTTGCCGCGGCCCTCGATGCCGAACTCCTCGGCCATCGTGATCTGCACGCTGTTCACGAGATCGCGATTCCACAGCGGCTCGAGGAACGAGTTGGCGAACCGGAAGTAGAGGAGGTTCTGCACCGGCTCCTTCCCGAGGTAGTGATCGATGCGGAAGATCGCGCGCTCGGGGAACGTCGCGTGGAGGATGCGATCGAGCTCGGTCGCCGAGGCGAGGTCGCGCCCGAACGGCTTCTCGATGGCGACGCGCGCGTCGGTCGTGCAGCCCGCGCCGCGAAGCCCCGCGATCGTGGTCGCGAACGCATTCGGCGGGATCGCGAGGTAGTGCAGCGGCCGGCGCGCCTCACCGGTGCTGCGCTTGAGCTCCTCGAACGTGCGCGGATCCTTGTAATCGATCGCGACGTAGCGCAGCTGGCGCGCGAGCCGCTCGAACGTCGGCCGATCGAAGGCGCCGGCGTGCTCGAGGCTGTCACGCACGCGGTCGCGCAACGTGTCCACGCTGCGGCGCTCGCGGGCGACGCCGATGATCGGGACGTCGAGCGCGCCGCGGCGCACCATCGCGGCGAGCGCCGGGAACACCTTCTTGTACGCGAGGTCGCCGGTGGCGCCGAACAGCACGAGCGCGTCCGAGCGATCGCGCGCGCTCATGACTTCTTCTCCTCGTGGCCGCCGAACTCGTAGCGCAGCGCGGACAGGATGCGATTGGCGAGCTCGCCCTCTCCCCGCGAGGTGAACCGCGCGGCCAGCGCCGTCGCGAGGATCGGCGCGGGGACACCTTCGTCGATCGCGGCCTTGAGCGTCCAGCGTCCCTCGCCGGAGTCGGAGACGCGCCCCGAGAACGCGCCGAGGTCGGGGCTGCGCACGAACGCGGCGGCGATCAGGTCGAGCAGCCAGGACGCGACCACGCTGCCCCGCCGCCACACCTCCGAGATCGCCGCGAGATCGAAGTCGTACTGATACAGCTCCGGGTGAGCGAGCGGCGCGGTCTCGGCATCGACGTCGCGGCCCCGCGCGCCCGCGTTGGCGTGGCGCAGGATGTTGAGGCCTTCGGCGAACGCGGCCATCAAGCCGTACTCGATGCCGTTGTGCACCATCTTCACGAAGTGCCCCGCACCGTGCGGTCCGACATGGAGATAGCCGTGCTCCTCGGGCGCCGGCGTCCCGGTGCGGCCGCGCGTGCGGCGCGCGCTGTCCATCGGCGGTGCGAGCGTGGCGAAGATCGGCGACAGGCGCTGCACGATCTCGCGCTCTCCGCCGATCATCTGGCAGTAGCCGCGCGTACGGCCCCACACGCCACCCGACGTGCCGACGTCGACGTAATGAATACCGTCGGCGGCGAGCTCCTTCGCGCGTCGCAGATCGTCCTGGTAGTGCGAGTTGCCGCCGTCGATGATCACGTCATCGCGCCGCAACAGCCGGCGCAGCGACGCGATCGTCCCGTCGACCGCGGCCGCCGGAATCATGAGCCACACCACGCGCGGCGGCTCGAGCTGCGCCGCCACGGCTTCGAGCGTGGTCGCGCCGAGTGCTCCGAGCCGCACCATCGCTTCGACCTGCTCCGCGCGGCGCGCATACGCCACGACGGCGTGCCTCCCGTCGAGGAGCCGCGCCGTCATGTTCGCGCCCATCCGACCGAGTCCGATCATTCCGAGCTTCATCTGCTTACTCCTCTCGTCTCGATGCGCACGCCGCGCTCGTCCGCGATCACGAGGTCGATGGCCAGATCGAGGAACAACCCGTGCTCGACGATGCCCGCACGCTCGGACAGCGTCCGCGCCAGCGCATGTGGCTGGCGAATCAGTCCGAACTTGCAGTCGAGGATGTGGTTGCCCTGATCCGTGCAATACGGCTCGCCCGTCGGCGCCCGGCGGAGCTGGACGCGCGCGCCGAGCGACTCGAGGAACCCTGCTTGCGCCGGCCACCCGAACGCCACCACCTCGACGGGGAGCGCGCACCGCGCCCCGAGCACGGGCGAGAGCTTCGAGTCATCGACGACGATGAGCTCGCGGCGGCTCGCTTGCGCGACGATCTTCTCGCGCAAGAGCGCACCGCCCGTGCCCTTGAGCAGGCCGAACATCGGATCGACCTCATCGGCCCCATCGATCGTCACGTCGATCTCGGCGTGCGCGTCGAGCGAGGTCAACGCGAGCCCGAGGCGCGCGGCCTCCTCGCCGACCGCGACCGAGCACGGCACGCAGCGAACGTTCGTGACCTCTCCCCGCACCACGCGCGCCGCGAGGCGGCCCATCGCGATCGCCGCCGTAGATCCCGCGCCCAGCCCGACGACCATTCCGGACACCACCTCCTCGACGGCGCGCTCGGCCGCCGCGCGCTTGCGTTGTAGCTGCACCTCAGGATCGCGTGTCATACCGACCTCCGCAGTTGCGCCGCCGCAGCAGCATCGATCATCCAGCTCACCGCGCCGCGCAGGTGCTGCACCGGCAAGCCCTGCCCTCCCCCGTCGATCACCTCGGCGACGCGCGCCGCCTTCGCGCCGCCGGTCACCAGCATGGTCACCTGGGCCGCACGCTCGATCGCGACCGGCGTCAGCGTGATCCGCCACGGCGACTCGACGTGCGCCGCGTGCACCGCCATCACCCACCGGCGCTCCTCGGCGAGCGCCGGCGAGCCCGGGAACAGCGACGCGGTGTGCCCGTCCTCGCCCATCCCGAGGTGCACCAGATCGAACGTGCGCTCCCCGCCGAACATCGCCCGCAGCGTCGCCTCGTACGCGGCCGCAGCCGCCTCGGGCGGATCCTCGCCGGCGATGCGATGCACGTTCTCCGCCGGGAGCGGAACGTGCGAGAGCAGCGCCTCGTGCGCCATCCGATAATTCGACGCGGAGTGCGCTGGTGGCACGCAGCGCTCGTCGCCCCAGAACACGTGCACGCGCGACCACTCGATCCGCGCCGCCGTCGCAGGCGTCGCGAGCAGCTCGTACAGCCGCCGCGGCGTCGATCCACCCGACAGCGCGACCGTGAAACGCCCGCGCGCCGCGATCGACCCTTCCGCACGCACCACCACCCGCTCCGTCTCCGCGCGCATCAGCGCCTCGCTGTCCGAAAAAATCTCCACAGGCGCGCGGTGCACGCCCACCTACGCAGCATCGCGCGTGCCGACGCACCGACTCCGACGATCTCGTAGGAAGCTATGGCAGCATGCGCGGTGTGATTCGCACGCTCGCTCTCGTCTCGCTCTCCGCCTGCGCCTCCACCTCGTCAGCTCCGCCGGCGCACGCGCATCAACACCAGCACGAGCACCCGCACGCGGGGCACGCCGGGCCGATGCATCACCGGTTCGAGCACGCCGATGAATGGGCGAAGGTGTTCGACGATCCCGCGCGCGATGCGTGGCAGCAACCGGACCGCGTGATCGCGGAGCTCGCGCTGCAGCCGGCGTCGGTGGTCGCGGACGTCGGCGCCGGCACCGGGTACTTCGCCATGCGGATCGCGAAGCACGTGCCGCAGGGCAAGGTGATCGCGACGGACATCGAGCCCGACATGATCCGCTACATGACCGAGCGCGCGCAGCGCGAAGGGCTCGCGAATGTGGAAGCCCGGCTCGCGACCGCGGCCGATCCGGCGCTGCCCCCCGCGAGCGTGGACCGCATCCTCGTCGTCGACGTGTGGCACCACCTCGCGGACCGGCCCGCGTATGCACGTGCGCTCGCGGCAGCGCTACGGCCGGGCGGTGCGCTCGTCGTCGTCGACTTCACGCTCGAAGCCGAGAAGGGGCCGCCGAAGGAGCACCGGCTCAGCCCCGAGACGATCGTCGGGGACCTGCGCGCGGCGGGGCTCGCGGCGGAGGTCTCGCCGACGAAGCTGCCGGATCAGTACATCGTCATCGCGCGTCGCTGATCAGAGCGGGTACTGGCCGACGCACGCGTTCGGGTTCGACCAGCGGTCGCTCCACGCGCCGTCCTGGCACTGGTACCAGTCCCCGTCGAACTGGCTCTGTACGCACGAGTGCTCGGGCATCTGGCGGCCCAGGGTGTCCGACCAGCACGACGCGCCGGTCGAGGTGCCCGTGCTCGTGCCCGAGGAGCCCGAGCCATAGTCGCGGAGGACCTGCTGCGCGTACTCCAGGCGGCGACCCTGATGGCAGGTGCCGCAGCGCTCGTAGCGGTTCTGGAACACGGTGATCGCTTCGCTGAGCGTGTCGGCGTTGCGGAGCTCCGCGAGGCCGAAGCTCGAGACGTTCGTGAGCTCGTGCCAGATGAAGTCGAGCTGCACGTTGAGCGTCCAGCGGCTCACGCCACGCGAGGCGGCGAACGATGCGAGGTTGATCGGATCGCGGTTCCAGCGCCCACCGATCGACCACTGCGCGATGCCGCGGCCCGGACCGCCACCGATCTCGACGGCGGTGGGGCGCACGCTCGACTCCTGCATCAGGTTGCCGACGATGCCGGCCGACTGGATCTCGGTGAAGCCTTTGTTGACGAAGTAGTTGAAGGCCGTGCGCGCGTTGTTGCTGAGCGCGGCCTCGGACCCCTCCGGCGGTAGATCCTCCTCGGTGGGATCGTCAGTCTCGAGCGGTGCCTCCGGTCCGACCATACAGGCCGAGGTGACCGTTGCAGAGGCGAGGACGAGGGCCAGGCCGAGCTTGGAAACCATGGCGCCGTACCTAGGCAAGGGACGTGCCGCCCGGAACTAGCTGAAGATCCGTCGGTAGGCCCCGGGGAATGGCACCCCATGCCCTCCAGATGGCGTCGACTGCGCTCTCATGGCAACCGCCGTCGTGCATCGCGATGCACAGCCTTGCGCACGGCGGCCTCGCTGACCGCGTCGGTCGCTACCCCGCGAGCTGGCGCGCGATGCGCTGCTCGAGCTCGCCCTCGGAGATCGCGAGCGCCGCCGCGATCGCCTGCAGGTACGCGCGCTCCTCCGGCTCGATCTTGCCGTCGATGCACGCCGCCTCGAGCAGCAGGCGCAACGCCTCCTGCTGCGCGTCCCCGGGCAGCTCCTTGATCTGCGCCGCCGCATCGCTCGAGTCGACGAGCGGGAAGATGACCTCGCGCGCCGGATCGTCGATCCCGAAGCCCTTGATCACGCGATCGATGAAGGCCTCCTCGCGCTCGTCGAGGATGTCATCCGCGATGATGATGCCGGCGACCAGCTGACAGATCTTGTGACGAGTCTCCACGTCCATCCCTCTGAAGTATCATGCCCGCGTGGTCCGCAATCGCCGTGGCGTCGTCGCGTTGGTGGTGGTGCTGCTGGTGGTCGGGCTCGTCGTGTGGCGCACGCGCGGCGACGATGCGCCGGTCTCCACCGCCAAGGTCACCGAGGCCAGCCGCGTCATGCACAGCGGATCGAGCGCGCGCACCAAGGACGCCCGCCTGTGGTTCGCGAAGGCAGGCGTCGCGGGCCGGCGCATCGCAGGCAAGGTGACCTCCGCCGACGGAGCCCCCGTTCGCGGTGCCGCCGTGCGGCTCGCGAACGCAGCGACGCGCGCGCGAATCACACCGGAGCCGAGCACAGACACCGACGATGCGGGCCGATTCGACTTCGGCGTGCAGCCCGCGCTGATGTACCTCGTCACCGCCGATGCACCGGGGCTCACGGGCGTCGCGCGTCCGTTGGATCTGGGCGATCCCACCGTTCAGACCGATCAACTGCGGCTCGTGCTTCACCCATGCGTCGCGTCGATCCACGGCACGATCCGCGACTCCGCAGGCGGCGTGATCGCGGGCGCGAGGATCTCCGGGACCGATGAAGGCCTGATGACGAACGGCGGTGCCGAGGCCGGCGACGACGGCGCCTACGAGCTTTGCGTGCCTCCCGGAGGCGTGTTCGTCGCCGTGCGCGCGGAAGGCTACGCGACGCTCGTCGAGAGCGTGAACGTCTACGGACGCACGCGCCGCGACTTCGAGCTCGTCCCTGGCACCACGGTGACCGGCCGCGTCGTCCGCGCGTCGGACAAAGCGCCTGTCGCCGGGGCGCTCGTCGAGCTCCGAGGAACCGAGATCCACGCCGGCGTGCTGCTGCATGCCACCTCCGGCGACGACGGACGATTTGAGATCGAAGGCGTCGCGACCGGACGGCATCAGGTCACTGCGACCGCCGACGGCCTCGCGTCGGCCGGGCCCGTCGAGGTCATCGCGGAGCTCGGCACGCCTCCCGCGGAGATCGAGTGTCCGCTGATCGCGGCCTACACGGTGTCCGGCAAGGTCGTCGAGAAAGGCGGCAAGCCCGTGGCAGGCGCCGAGGTCATGCTGATGGCGCAGCACCGCGGCAGCGGCGGGTTCCAGCGCGAGCGTACGCGCGAGGACGGCAGCTTCGTGATCGAGGGTGTCATCCCCGGCGACTACACCGCCGGTTCGATGCCATCCCGGTTCTCCGACGAGGAGCCACGCCAGATCAAGGTCGAAGCCGCGAACGTGACGAACGTCAACTTCGAGGTCGCGCCACACGCGTCGATCTCGGGTCGCATTCTGCGCGGCGGCAAGCCGGTCGAGGGCGCGCGGGTGCAGCTCGAGTTCACGCCCTTCATCACGGCCTCGGATCACGAGGGGCGATACCTGCTTCGCGGGATCGGCCCGGAGGGCACGTATCGCCTCTACGCGGAGTCGAAGCGGGACGGCGCGTTCGCGCGACGCGAAGGGATCGCGATCGCCCCCGGCGACGCGAAGACCGGCATGGATCTCGAGCTCGACCTCGCGGGCTCGATCGAAGGCGTCATCGTGGATCAGAACGACGCTCCCGTGGCCGGCGTGTTCCTCAGCTTCACGTTGCTCGGCGGCACCGACTACGGCCAGGCGACCACGGCCGATGACGGCAGCTTCGCCGCGCGCGCTCTCTCCGGCGGCGGCGACTACGCGTACGAGGTCCGGCAGCGCGACGGGGCATCGCTCGTCTTCGCACCGGCCACGGGCAAGCGGTTCCCGCCGGTCACGGTCGCCAACGGCAACACACACGTCACCGGCCTGCGCATCAAGATCCGCTACGAGCGGTTCTCGATCACAGGTCGGGTCGTCGATGCCGCCGGCAAGCCCATCGCCGACGTGACGGTCGGCGCGATCCCGAAGGGCAATCGTCACGAACGACCAGCGCGCGTTTCGAGCGACCAGAGCGGCAGCTTCACACTGAAGGATCTGCAGGCGGGGACCTACGACGTCTTCGCGCGCTCCGTCCGCGGCGATGCGCGCGAAGAAAACGTCGACGCGGGTCGTAAGGACCTCGTGTTTCGCATGACCGAGTTCGCCGGCATCGAAGGCCGCCTCGACGGCTTCGACGACAAGACCATCGTCGTCGCGCGCAGCGAAAAGGGATCCACGTTCCGAGCCAACGTGACGGGCGCGACGTTCAAGTTCCGCGACGTACCGGCCGGCACGTTCGACGTGATGGCGAAGTCGGAGCTGGCGATCGGCCAGGCTCGCGTGACGACGACGCCCGGCGCGACGACGCAGGTGACCATCGCGAAGCAGCCGAGCGGCACGCTCGAGGTGCGCCTCGTCGACGCGAGCACACGAGCGCCGATCCCTAACGCTTATTGCGTTGCCTCCCCGCGCGGAGTCGACGGATCCTCGTCGATCGGGCGCATGCAGCAACGGATAGCGTACGAGCCCGAGGACGATGGTTCCTATCGGATGAGTGCGCTGATCGCTGGGCCCCACACGATCGAATGCCAGGTGACGACCGCGCACAGCACGGGCGAAGCCGTGGTCAGCGCGGACCAAGTCACGCGCCTCGAGCTGACGATGAGCAAACAGCCGGCGCGGAATCCAGGCACCCTCGGCATGCAGGTCGAGCTCCAGCTCGGAGAAGTGCGCGTCATGGGTGTGGTGGGCGGGGGTCCCGCGGCACGCGCCGGGCTCGCCGTCGGTGACGTCGTGGTTCAGGTCGACAAGCAAGCCGTCAAGGAGACAAGCGCATATGCCGCGATCGCCCTGCTCGACGATAGATTCGCAGGCGACCAGGTCACGCTGGTGATCGAGCGGGACGACAAACCGCGCACGATCACGCTTGTCTACGAGCCTGCTCCCGAATGATGCCCGCACCCCGACGCGCGGATCGGGCATCCTAGAGCCATGACGCTACCGCCTGGTCCCAGGGCTCCGTCATGGGCGCAGCTCGCGCGGTGGGTGATGCGTCCGCTGCCGATGCTCGACGAGTGTCACCGCGAGCACGGCGACCTCATCACGCTGCGCGTGCCGTTCGATGGCGCGATCATCGTGGTCGCGTCGCCCGAGCTGATCAGGGAGGTGCTGACGGCCGATGGCGACGTGCTGCGCGCGGGCGCCGGCAACGCCACGGTGGTCGGCCCGCTGCTCGGCAAGCACTCGCTGCTGACGCTCGACGGCGCGGAGCACCTGCGGCAGCGCCGGTTGCTGCTGCCCGCATTCCACGGCGAGCGCATGCACGCCTTCGCGACGGTGATGCGCGGAATCACCGAGGCCTCGCTCGAGGCATGGCCGGTGGGCGCGCCGTTCTCGCTGCACCCGATGATGCAGTCGATCACGCTCGACGTGATCCTGCGGACGGTGTTCGGCGTCGCGAACACGGATGACAAGACGCCCTTGCGCGCGGCGCTCGTCGAGCTGCTCGAGCTCGCGGCGACCCCGTTGATGCTGACCGCCGGACTCCTCAAGCTCGACGTGCTTCGCATTCCGTGGCTGAAGGTGACGAAGCTCAAGCACGCGATCGATGACGAGCTGTATCGCGTGATCGCCGAGCGCCGCCGCGCGGGCGCGGGCGGGACCGACGTGCTGTCGATGATGATCGCGGCGCGCGACGAGCACGGGCGTGCGATGTCCGATGTCGAGCTGCGCGACGAGCTGGTCACGCTGCTGGTCGCCGGGCACGAGACGACCGCGACCTCGCTCGCGTGGACGTTCGATCAGCTGCTCGCGAATCCGCACACGCTGGTCCGCCTGCGCGACGAGCTCGCGGCCGGGCGCGACGAGTACCTCGATGCGGTGATCCGGGAGACGCTGCGCCTGCGGCCGATCGTGCCGCTCGTCGGGCGCGTCGTCGCGAAGCCATTCCAGCTCGGCGGCTATACGTTCCGTGAAGGCGCGCGCCTCGCGCCGTCGATCTACCTCGCGGGCCGCCACGCCGCGACCTACAGGTCGCCCGAGCAGTTCGAGCCCGAGCGCTGGATCGGCGTGAAGCCCGATCCGTACACGTGGTTGCCGTTCGGCGGTGGCATCCGCCGCTGCATCGGCATGGCGTTCGCGCAGTTCGAGATGCGCGTCGTGCTGCAGACGGTGGTCCCGCGCGTACGGCTGCGGCTGGCCGACGGCCCGGCGCGGGTGGTGCGCCGTGGCATCACGCTCGCGCCCTCGGGCGGCACGCGCGTCGTCCTCGAGGAGCGCGCCGCGCCCGCGCGGTCCCATCCGCCGCGAGCTGCGTAGCCTGGCAACTGCGGTAGCCACCCTCGCGCGCGCAACCGACGAGAACCTCGACGCGCCGCGTGACGATCTCGACTCACCGCGAGGTGCGCATCTTGCTAGTCGCCCGGACGATGCGCCTTCTGTTGTCGTGCAGCTTGTTGTTCGCAGTCTCGGCCACCGCCTGCGTCGGTGACGACAAGCCCGAAGAAGAGGACCTCGACGGCCTCGACGACAGCAAGGCCGACAGTCATCGCCGGCCAACCAACCATGGCGACATCCTGTTCGGCATCCCCGAGCACTCGGTGCTCACCGAGACGGAGCGCTTCCACGCGTGGACGTTCTCGCTGTCGGGCGACGCGCGCGTCGACATGACCACGAGCTACTCCCTGCTCGGTCAGCGCCGCACGGACACGGTGCTCTACCTGTACAAGGAAGGCCCGACCGGCTGGGGCGCGTACATCGCGCGCAATGACGACTACGGCTCGACGACGTACTCGCAGCTCGTGCGCACGCTCGGCGCCGGCCACTACCGCGTGCTCGTCAAGGGCCACCTCGCGACGACGCTGGGCAAGTTCAAGGTCACCGTCGGCTGCGAGGGCGACGGCTGCGCCCCGCCGGCCATCGCGAGCTGCGTGTTCGGCGAGGTCTATCACGACATCTTCGAGAACAACCCGTATCTCGAGGTCATCAACCGCACCAAGATCTACCCGTCGACGCTCGACACGCTGAACCCCGAGGACCGGCAGCGCCTGATGGTCGCGGTACAGCAGTCATCGCACACCGACGTCACGACGCCCGAGGAGGCGATGGAGCGCGTCGATCAAGGCGAGGTCAACGTGAGCTGGCTGTACGAGCCGGCGGCGAAGCGCTCGTTCATCGCGTTCGAGTACGGCGCCGGCGACAACTCGTACGGCGCGGTGTTCGATCGCCACAGCGGTGATCTCGTGACTCCCATCCACGACGGCGACATGTACTGCGACTACGGCCCCGAGACCTGCCTGCTGTCCGACGACTGGAGCGCGCTCAAGACCGACCCGCGCTTCGAGGTGGTCAGCACCCGCACGGTCCGCGACGCGGGCGGGCTCACCGGCATCACCGCCGACCAGGCGCTGATCGCGTTCGGCCAGTCGTTCGACGACGTCACGTCGGTCGCCGACGGGCTGTCGCGCGTGGACGGCGGCGAGGTCGACGTCGTCGCGCTGCGCCACCGCGCCACCGGCACCGGCCTCGACGTCGTCGCGTACCACGCGGGCGACACCTCGGTCGGCCGCATCTACTACCAGGGCACGACCGACCGCGCCGGCATCATCAACGACCTGTACATCGAGGGGTGCACGCTGTTCGAGTGAGCAACCAGGGCGGCGGCTCGCCGATAGGCGCGCCCATGTCCCGCCCCACCCTGTCCCCTTCCGTCGAGCGGTACCTCACCGACACCTTCGCGCGCATC
Source organism: Kofleriaceae bacterium (assembly GCA_035539815.1). Taxonomy (GTDB): domain Bacteria; phylum Myxococcota_A; class Polyangia; order Haliangiales; family Haliangiaceae; genus JABFXX01. Next base: position 10,761 of record DATLHR010000626.1, on the reverse strand, counting down.
GATCGGATGCTCGCACACCTGCGGTTCGTCGAGCCCCACGCCTGCGAGCTCGCGCTGCCGCTCGAGCCGGTGATCGAGACCATCGCCGGCCACGCCACCGCCCGCGTGCTCGGCGCCGCCGTGCAGGGCGTCCGCCACGTGTTCGGCGCCGACACCGCCGCGCAGTTCGAGCAGGCCGCCGCCGCGGCGCTCCGCCCGGATGCGCGCGCCACGATCGTGCTGCAGGCCGTCACGCCGCACGCGGAGGACAGCGCCGGCGTGCGAAGGCGGTTGCGCGCGCGCATGAAGGGCCTCGCCGCGGAGCTCCGCGGCGTGCTCGCGAGCGCCGAGCGCGTGCTCTACGACCACGACCCGCGCGTCCTCGCGTACGTGTTCGACACGCTCGCCGACGACATGATCATCGCGCGGCTGTACATCGATCAGGTGCTCGCGACCTGGCGCGCGCACGTGTCCGCGCTCGAGGGCCGCGCGGCCGGCCGGCCGACCGTGGTGCTCCGCGCATCCGCCCGGGCGATTTCGTCTTAGACTACGGGGCATGCACCCAGCCAGCGCCCGCATGATCGAGACCATCCGCGCGTCGATCATCGGCGATGACTCGGCACTCGAAGGACCGTTCGGCACGCGCCGCGTCACGTACGCCGACTACACGGCGTCGGGCCGCTCGCTCACGTTCATCGAGGACTTCATCCGCACCGAGGTGATGCCGCTCTACGCGAACACGCACACCGAGACGAGCGGCACCGGAAGGCAGACGACCCAGTTCCGCAACGACGCGCGTGACATCATCCATCGCGCCGTCGGCGGCGGCCCCGATGACCTCGTCATCTTCTGCGGCTCGGGCGCGACCGGCGCGATCAACAAGCTGATCGACATCATGAACCTCCGCGTCCCCGCGGACCTCGACGAGCGCTATCAGCTGACGGCTGGCATCCCCGAACGCGAGCGACCGGTCGTGTTCATCGGTCCGTTCGAGCACCACTCGAACGAGCTGCCGTGGCGCGAGTCGATCGCGGACGTCGTCGTGATCCACGAGGACCACGATGGTCACGTCGACCTGGCCCACCTCGAGCAGGAGCTCGTGCGCTACGCGACGCGCCCGCTCAAGATCGGCAGCTTCTCGGCGGCCTCGAACGTCACCGGCATCGCGTCGGATACGCGCGCCATCGCGAAGCTCTTGCACGCGCACGGTGCGCTGTCGTTCTGGGACTACGCCGCCGCAGGGCCGTACGTCGAGATGCGCATGAACGACGCCGATGATCCCGCCGCCCACAAGGATGCGGTGTTCATCTCGCCGCACAAGTTCATCGGCGGGCCGCAGACACCGGGCGTCCTCGTCGTGAAGCGCCCGCTCGTCGCGAACTCGGTGCCCGGATGCCCCGGCGGCGGCACCGTCGCGTACGTCAACGAGTCCGAGCATCGCTATCTGACGGATCCGGTGCTGCGCGAGGAAGGCGGCACGCCCGCGATCGTCGAGTCGATCCGCGCCGGCCTGGTGTTCCAGCTCAAGGATGCCGTCGGCACGGAGGCGATCCACGAGCGCGAGGCCGACTTCATCAAGCGCGCGATCGCGGAGTGGTCGACCAATCCAAACATCACGATCCTCGGCAACAACGAGGCGTGGCGGCTCTCGATCGTGTCGTTCATCGTCCGCCACCGCGACGTCTATCTGCACCACAACTTCGTGGTCGCGCTGCTCGACGATCTGTTCGGCATCCAGTCCCGCGGCGGGTGCGGCTGCGCGGGGCCGTACGGGCACCGGCTGCTCGGCATCGATCTCGATACGAGCAAGGAGTTCGAGCGCGAGATCCTCAGGGGCTGCGAGGGCATCAAGCCGGGCTGGGTGCGCGTCAACTTCAACTATTTCCTCTCGGAGCTGCAGTTCCAGTTCATCCTCGACGCGATCAACCTCGTCGCGACCGAAGGTTGGAAGCTGCTGCCGCTCTACACGTTCGATCCCGACACCGGCGAGTGGCGGCACCGCGCGCGCAACCCGACCAGCGTGATGCGCCTCGGCGAGGTCTCGTATCGCACCGGCAAGATGGCGTACCGGTCGCGCCACTCGAGCGAACCCGAGTGGGCGCTGCCCGGCTATCTCGAGGAGGCCCGCGCCATCTTCGCGCGCGCGCGGCAAGACCTTCGCACCGAGACCATCGTCGATCCGGCGCGCACCGCCGACTTCGAGGAGCTGCGCTGGTTCACGCTGCCGAGCGAGGTGATCGCGGAGCTGCGAGGCGAGCAGTCGTAGCGCGATCTGAGCTACCATCCGAACGGTGAGCGAACACGGCGGCGAGCTCGCGCCCGGCATGGACGTGGGCGGATACCTCATCGAGAGCAAGATCGGCGAGGGCGGGATGGGCCTGGTCTATGGCGCGATGCATCCGCAGATCCGCAAGCGCGTCGCGATCAAGGTGCTCGGGCAGACCTACTGCCGCGATCCCGGCGTGGTCGAGCGCTTCGAGCAGGAAGCCCGTCTGGTCAACGAGATCCACCACTCGAACATCATCGACGTGTTCGGGTTCGGCCAGCTCGCCGACGGCCGCAAGTACCTCATCATGGAGTGGCTGGACGGCGAGAGCCTGACCTCTCGCATCGATCGCGGTGCCATCCCGGCGGCCGAGGCCCTCGAGATCCTCGACGCGATCTGCGACGCGATGCTCGCCGTGCACGAGAAGGGCATCGTCCACCGCGACCTCAAGTCCGACAACATCTTCCTCGTGTCGCGGCGCGGGCAGCAGCACGTGAAGCTGCTCGACTTCGGCCTCGCCAAGCTCGCGGGCAGCAACAACCCGAAAGCGATCACGAAGACCAGGACCGGCATCGTCGTCGGTACGCCCGCGTATCTCTCGCCGGAGCAGGCGCGCGGCAAGCAGGCCGACCACCGCACGGACGTCTACCAGCTCGGCGTGCTCGCTCACAAGATGCTGACCGGACGACTGCCGTTCGTCGGCGACACGCCGGTCGACTACATCGTCCAGCACCTGCAGAAGCCGCCGCCATCGCCGGGCTTGCTGGTGCCGAGCATTCCGGACGCACTGTCCGGGATCGTGGTGCGGATGATGGCGAAGACGCCCGAGGAGCGCCCCACGCTCGCCGACATCCGCGGCGTGCTCGCCGAGGTGCGCGCGGGCCGGTCGCCGGCGCTCGGGCCGCTGCCGCCGTCGGCCGCCGGCGCGACCGGCACGGGGTCGCAGGCGGCGTTGGCGATCGCCGGGTCGCAAGCCGCATTGCCCATCCCCGCGCCGGCGGAGAGCGCGCCTGCCGCCAAGCCAGCGTCGCAGAAGGCGCTGCTGGTCGTCGCGCTCGTGCTCCTCGCGATCATCATCGGCGGCGTCGTGATCCTCGCGGCGCGCTGAGCTCTGCGCTCGTCTGATCACGGCGACGGGCGCGCGCGGATCGCGGGCACACCCTACCGCGAACGACCGCACCCCTTGCGGTTAGTTGCAGGGTAGCCGCGACCCTCGCATCAGTCTCCCGCAGGAACGCCGGTACCGAGGTTCGCGGCTTCCATGCAGGAGTCGATATCGCCGAACGCTTCGACGCACTCGCCGTGCTCGCGCTGACAGCGTGCGGCAGCCTTCGCCCCAACGTAGAAGGTGCCCGCTTCCTGATCCTTGGGATCAACGCAGCAGCACTGGTCTGCGGTATCCGAGCCGGGCTCCGCAGCAGGTGCGGTCGCTGCCGAGTCGGTGTTGGCGGGGGCCTCGGGAGGCTTGGCAGCAGGACTGCTCTTGCACGCGCAGAGCGCGATCGCGAGGGACAACAGGTGGAGCCGCATCGAGGCATCTTCCGTGGCGTCGCCGGCCATTTCCACACTCGATGAGCCCAAACGGCGTGCGCGAGCGCTGCAAACCTGCGGCCATTGCTAACCCCTTGTCTCGAATACGCCTCGGCGCGCCCGGGCAAGCGCGCGACGTGCCTGTCCTGGTTGACGAACTGTTAATGGAATGCTGCGTCGCCCCTCGTCAGCTGGACACCGGGGCCGGGAGGGGCAAACTGCTGTCTCGCGCGATGTGGTTGATCAAGACAGCATTGCGGCGCCCCTACACCTTCGTGGTCATGGCGCTGCTGATCGCGCTGGCCGGTGGGTACTCGATCGTCAAGACGCCCACCGACATCTTCCCGAAGATCGACATCCCCGTCGTCTCGGTGGTGTGGAACTACGGCGGCCTGCCGCCGGAGGAGATGGAGAAGCGCATCGTCAACAACTTCGAGCGCTTCGTGACGACGATCGTCGCCGACATCGATCACATCGAGAGTCAGACGACGACGGGCCTGGCGATCGTGAAGATCTATCTGCAGCCGGGCGCGAGCGTGGAGAAGACGATCGCGCAGACGACGGCCGTCGCGCAGAGCGCGGTGCGCAGCATGCCTCCCGGCACGGTGCCGCCGCTGATCATGCAGTACAGCGCGACCAGCGTGCCGATCATGCAGATCGCGCTCGAGAGCGACTCGCTGTCCGAGCAGCAGATGTTCGACTACGGCATCAACTTCATCCGCACCGAGCTGGTGACGGTGCCGGGCACGCAGATCCCATACCCATATGGTGGCGTGCAGCGACAGATCATGGTCGACATCGATCCGCCGCGGCTGCATGCGCTCGGGCTGTCACCGCGTGACGTGCAGGCCGCGCTCGCCGCGCAGAACGTGATCCTACCGTCGGGCACCGCGAAGCTCGGCACCAACGAGTACCCGGTGATGGTGAAGGCGTCGCCGGCGACGCTCGAGGAGCTCGCCTCGATTCCGATCAAGACCGTCGACGGCACGCCCGTGTACCTGCGCGACGTCGCGAACGTCCGCGACGGCAACATGCCGCAGACCAACATGGTCCACGTCGAGGGCCGGCGCTCGCTGCTGATGTCGGTGCTCAAGAACGGCGACGCCTCCACGCTCGACGTCACCGCCGGGATCCACGCGGCGCTGCCGCGCGCACTCGACCGGCTGCCGAAGGAGGTACGCGATCAGCTCCGCGTGAAGGTCCTGTTCGACCAGTCGGTGTTCGTGCGCGCGTCCGTCGAGGGCGTGGTTCACGAGGCCGTGATCGCGGGTGTGCTGACCGCGATGATGATCCTGATGTTCCTCGGCAGCTGGCGCTCGACCGTGACCGTCATCATCAGCATCCCGCTGTCGATCCTGTTCTCGATCATCGTGCTCAAGGCGCTCGGCCAGACGCTCAACGTGATGACGCTCGGCGGCCTCGCGCTCGCGGTCGGCATTCTCGTCGACGACGCGACGGTCGCGGTCGAGAACATCCACCGCAACATCGGCCAGCGAAAGCCGTTCGTGCAGGCGATCATCGACGGCGCACAGCAGGTCTCGGTGCCCGCGCTGGTGTCGACGCTGTGCATCTGCATCGTGTTCGCGCCGATCGCGTTCCTCACCGGAGCGGCGAAGTCGCTGTTCGTGCCGCTCGCGATGGCGGTCGTGTTCGCCATGCTGATGTCGTACCTGCTGTCGCGCACGCTGGTGCCGACGCTGGTGCACTACCTGCTGCGCCGCGAGGCGATGAGCCATCACGCGCCCAATCGGTTCGCCGCCGCGTTCGACCGCGGGTTCAATCGGTTCCGCGACTTCTACGGCCGCGGCCTCGCGTGGACGCTGGTGCACCGCCCGCTCGTGATCGTCGGCTTCCTCGCGTTCGCGGCGGGCTCGCTGGCGATGCTGCCCATGGTCGGGCGCGACTTCTTCCCCACCGTCGACGCGGGCCTGATCAAGCTGCACGTGCGCAACGCGCCGGGCATGCGGCTCGAGGAGTCCGAGAAGCGGATGGTCGCGATCCAGAAGACGATCCGCGAGGTCATCCCCGACCACGAGATCGCGACGATGATCGACGTGATGGGCACGCCGTACTCGGGCATCAACATGTCGCTCAGCGAGGGCGCGCTGATCTCGCCGGCGGACGCGCAGGTCATGATCGCGCTCGAGCACGGGCATCGCCCGACGGCGGAGTACCTGCGCGAGCTGCGGCGCGTGCTGCGCACGACCTACCCCGACAGCACGTTCTTCTTCCTCGCCCCCGACATCTCGACGCAGGTGTTGAACTTCGGGCTCGCGGCGCCGATCAACCTGCAGGTCGTCGGGCCGATCGGCAGCGAGGCCCAGACGCTCGCGTTCGCGCGCGACCTCGCGGCCAAGGTCAGCCAGCTTCCGGGCGCCGCCGACGTGCACCTCGCGCAGGTTCCGGAGGTCCCGGGGCTCGCGCTCGAGATCGATCGCGTGCAGGCGCAGCGCGCCGGCCTCACGGAGCGCGACGTGGCGAGCGATCTGCTCGTCTCGCTGGCGTCGAGCGGTCAGGTCGCCCCGTCGTTCTGGATCGATCGTCGCGGCGTGCAGTACACCGTGTCGGTGCAGACGCCGCAGCGCGAGCTCGACAGCATCGATGCGCTGCGCGCGACCCCGATCTCGACGGGGCGCGGGACGCCGGCGACCGTCGGCAATCTGTCGACGATCCACCGCACGACCTCCGCCGCCAACATCACGCACCACAACATCGCGCGCACGTACGACGTGCAGGCGAACGTCGATGGCACCGACCTCGGCACGGTCACCGATGCCGTCCGCGAGGTGGTCGCCGAAGCACGCAAGACGGCGCCGCGGGGCACGCGTGTGACGCTCAAGGGCCAGGCCGAGAGCATGGACTCCTCGTTCGACGGGCTCGCCTCGGGGCTCGCGGTCGCGATCCTCCTCGTCTACCTGCTGCTCGTCGTCAACTTCCAGTCGTGGCTGGATCCGCTGATCATCCTGATGGCGTTGCCCGGCGCGCTGGCCGGCATCGTGTGGATCCTGTTCCTCACCGGCACCACGCTGTCGGTGCCCGCGCTGATCGGCTCGATCATGTGCGTCGGCGTGGCGACCGCGAACAGCATCCTCGTGGTGTCGTTCGCGAACGAGCAGCGTGCGCACCGCGATGCGCGCGGGGCGGCGCTCGCGGCCGGGATGACGCGCCTGCGGCCCGTCCTGATGACGGCGCTCGCGATGGTGATCGGCATGGTGCCGATGGCGATCGGCCTCGGTGAAGGCGGCGAGCAGAACGCGCCGCTCGGCCGCGCGGTGATCGGTGGCCTTTCGCTCGCGACGTTCACGACCTTGTTCTTCGTCCCCGTGATGTACAGCCTGCTGCGACGCAAGCCGCCCGCGCGGGACCAGGAGTCTGTTGTATGAGCACCCCCGGCGATTCGGACGACCTCGGCTTCCCGCTGCCGCCGCCCGCACGTGCCTCGCGCGTCGGCGTGTTCGTCGTGGTCGGACTCGTGGTCGGTGGCGCGTTCGCGTTCGGCTACCTCCGCAAGCAGGAGGCGCGCAGCGAGATCTCGGCGCCCGAGGCCGGCGTCCGGCGCGTCGAGGTGATCGCGCCCAAGGCGATCGCGAGCGATCGCCCGCTCGCGCTGCCGGGCACGGTGCGTGCGCTCGAGGAGACGCAGCTCTACGCGCGCGTCACCGGCTACGTGAAGGCGTGGCACGTCGACCTCGGCGACAAGGTGAAGGCCGGCCAGCTGCTCGCGGAGATCGATGCGCCCGAGCTCGCGTCGCAGCTCTCGCAGGCGCGCGCGCAGCTCGCGTCGGCGCGCGCCGCCGTGAAGCAGGCGACCGCACAGCGCGACTTCTCGCAGTCGAACAGCTCGCGCTACTCGGCGCTCGCGGATCAGAAGCTCGTCGCGCGGGCGCAAGTCGAAGAGACCGAGGCGCGCGCCAAGACCGACGAGGCGAGCCTGAGCTCCGCGGAGTCGAACGTCGCCGCGCAGGAGGCGAACGTGCGCCGGCTGTCCGAGCTGCAGGCATACACGCGCGTCGTAGCGCCGTTCGCGGGCACGGTCACCCAGCGCGCGATCGAGCGCGGCGCACTCGTCCGCGAAGGCTCGACCGGCGCGCCGCTGTTCACCATCGTCGCGACCGATCCGGTGCGCGTGTTCGTCGACGTGCCGCAGTCGATCGCGATGCACGTGCGGCCGGGTGCGGAGGCGACGATCTCCGTCCGCGAGCTCGGCGCCCGCCCGTTCGCGGGCAAGGTGACGCGCGTCGCGGGTGCGCTCGATCCGCAGCTGCACACCATGACCACGGAGATCCAGATCCCGAACTCCGATGCCGCGTTGCTGCCCGGGATGTACGTGCAGGCGCAGCTGATGTTCTCGGTGCCGCACCGCGTGCTCGAGATCCCGGCCACCGCGCTCTACAACGACGCCAACGGCACGCGCGTCGCGACCGTCGACGAAGGCGGCCGCGCGCACTACGTCAAGATCGAGATCGAGCGCGACACCGGCGCGACGCTCCAGGTCGCGGCCGGACTGACCGGCACCGAGCGGGTGCTCAAGATCGCGGTGCCCGCGCTCGCCGAGGGCGAGCCGCTCGAGGTCGCGCCGCCGCCCGCCGCGCCAAAGGCCGCCGCGAACAAGTAGTCGCAGGAATGGGTCGAGCGGAGGGGCAGCGGCCGGTGTATGCGCGTCGGGTCACGTGCCGGATGGGTCTTCCTCGGCCTCGATCGCGGCCTCGCCTTCCTTGAACGACGGATACCGCAGCTCAAGGCCGAGCTCGGCCTTGAGCCTGGCGTTGCGGAGCTTGCGGTTGCGATGCGCGACGCGCGGCTTGCCGGCCTCGTAGACCTCGCGACTCGGGGGCATCGGCACGCTCATGCGCGCGGACAGCCAGGCGGCGTACTCGCCCTGCGTCGTCGGCGCATCGTCGGCGACGAGGTAGAGCGCCTTGTTCGGGGCCTTGGTCTCGGCGGCGAACACGATCTGCACGACGTCGTCGACGTGGATGCGCGAGGTGACGTGCTGCCCTTGCTCGAGGATGCGGTACTCGCCCTTGAGGATGCGGCGGCGCACGCCGCGCCCCGGCCCGTACACGGGCGCGAGCCGCAGCGTGACAACCCGCATGCGATCGAAGCCACTCGCCGCGACCTCGGCCTCGTCGGTGACGACGTTCTGCATCGCGGCGTCGGGCGTGATCGGGGTGTCCTCGTCGATCCACGTGTCGTCGTCGGGCGAGTCGCCGTAGAGCCCGCACGACGAGAACAGGAGGAAGCACGCCGCGCCCGCGCCGTACGCGGCCTGCAGCGCGGCGCGGAGCGCGTGGCCGGGCGGCAGCGAGGTCACGGGCGGGATCGAGTACACGACGGTCGCGCCTGGGAGCCCGGACAGTGCGGCGACAAAGCCCTTGGGGGTCGCAGCGTCGAGGAACTTCACCTCGGCGCCGAGCGGCGCGAACAGCGGCTGCATGCGCCCCGTCGAGCGGCCGCACACGCGGACGATGCGTCCTGCCGCGAGCGCGGCGCGTGCGAGGCGAGACCCGACATAGCCGCACCCGAGGATCACGATCGGCGTCACCGGTGCATGTTCCCATATCGGCACCTGGGGGCCAGCTGGGACGCTATGATCTCTCGCATGGTGGGGCTGCGGCTCGCTTGTTGCCTGTCGCTGATCGTCTCGATCGGGTGCGGTCGATTCGACTTCGATCGTGTCAACGACGGCGATGCTGGCACCAACGGCGATGCGAGCAACGCGCCGGACGGCGGTGACGCCCCTGGCGACGGTCCGGTGACAGACTCGCCCTACAATCTCGTGTTCGTGACGTCGACCAGCACGCGACTCGCGGAGGTCGGCGGCCTCGCGGGTGCCGATGCGATGTGCAACCAGCTCGCCGCGGACGCCGGTCTGCGCGGCACCTATGTCGCGTGGCTCTCCGACGCGAGCACCAGCGCCGCGAGCCGGCTGAGCGGCGCGCGCGGGTGGGTGCGCTACGACGGCAAGCCCGTCGTCGACACGGTCGCCGATCTGCTCGCCGGACGGATCCTGCATCCGATCCTGCTGACCGAGACGGGCGTCGCGGTGACCGGGCAGTTCGGGATCATCACCGCGACCTCGAACGACGGTACGCTGGCGGAGGATTGCAGCGGCTTCACGTCGACGTCGTCGTCGGTGACGATGATGACGGGGATCGCAGGCGCAACGTTCTCGACGTGGACGCAGAACCTCGCGAGCAATTGTTCGCAGTCGCTACCGCTCTATTGTTTCGGCGTCGACCGGTCCGTCCCGCTCACCTACACGCCGGCGACCGGTCGTCGCGCCTTCGTCAGCGCTGCGAGCTGGGCGCCGTCGGGTGGCGTGACCGCGGCCGCCTGGCAGGCCGCGGATGCGAGAGCGCTCGGCGGGACGTGGCGCGCGCTGATCGCGACGACCACGGCGACTGCCGCGAGCCGCTTCAGTGCGAGCGGGGCTCCGTGGGTGCGCCTCGATGGCATCGCGTTGGCGAGCACGCCCGACGTCCTGCTCGACGGCGAGATCCTCGACGCACCGCTGAACTACACCGAGACCGGTCAGTACCGCGGCAGTAATCCAGCGAACACCGGTGCGACCTCGACGACGGCGCTCGGCACCGCCGCGTCGACGTGCCTGGACTGGACCTCGTCGGCCATGGCGGATTCGCAGCGCGTCGGGCTCTTGAATTCGATCACGCTGTACTTCTCGACGCCGATCTTTCAGACCTGCAGCAGCGGGGGCGGTCAGCTGTACTGCCTCGAACCGTGACGTGATCGGCCCTCGAATGTTAGGTTCGGGGCGGCGATGAGGCTCGGGGAGCTCGTCGAGGATCGGTTCGTGTTGGAGGCTCTCGCCGGGACCGGCGGCATGGGCACGGTCTATCGCGCGCTCGATCGCACGACGGGCGCGAACGTCGCGCTCAAGGTGCTGAAGAGCAGCTCGCAGGACGCGGTCGAGCGGTTCGTACGGGAGACGCGCGTGCTCGAGGCGCTGCGCCACCCGGCGATCG
>DATLHR010000625.1:0-17359 GCA_035539815.1 Kofleriaceae bacterium | reverse complement strand
TGCGCGTACGTGTGGTGTGCGGTGATCCGCGCACGCGCGCGCTCGACGTCGAGGCCGCGCTTGCCGCCTCGCCATCGCCGGTGCGCGGGCGCAGCCCGTCGCGGATGTCGTTCGCGTTCCTTGGCCTGTCGATCACCTCGTCGTGGGGCAACGGCCACGCGACCACGTATCGCAGCTTGTTGCGCGAGCTGTTCGCGCTCGGCCACGACGTCTTGTTCCTCGAGCGCGACGTGCCGTGGTACGCGGACAACCGCGACCTGGCGCAACCGCCATTCGGCCGGATCGCGCTGTATCGCAGCGTCGACGACCTGCAGGCGCGGTTCGCGCCCGCGATCCGCGACGCGGACGTCGTCGTCGTGGGCTCGTACGTGCCCGACGGCATCGCGATCGGTGAGTGGGTCCACGCGACCGCACGTGGGGTGACCGCGTTCTACGACCTCGACACCCCCGTCACACTCGCCGACGTCATGACCGGCCGCTGCGAGTACCTCACCGCGGAGCTGCTGCGAAAGTATCGCCTCTACCTGTCGTTCACCGGCGGCCCCACGCTCCTCCGGTTGGAGCGCGAGCTCGGCGCGCCGTGTGCCCGCGCGCTCTACTGCTCCGTCGACACCACGGTCTATCACCCCGACGACCATGCGCGTGTGTGGGACCTCGGCTACATGGGGACCTACAGCGACGATCGGCAGGCAGCGGTCCAGCGCTACATCATCGAGCCCGCGCGCCACGCCCCGAATCAGCGCTTCGTGGTGGCCGGTCCCCAGTACCCGCGCCACATCGAATGGCCGAGCAACGTGCACCGCATCGAGCACCTCGCACCGGCCGAGCACCGCGCGTTCTACAACCGCAGCTCGTTCACGCTCAACCTCACGCGCGGCGCGATGCTCGCGTGCGGCTGGTCGCCGAGCGTGCGCCTGTTCGAGGCGGCTGCGTGCGGCGCGCCGATCATCAGCGATACCTGGCACGGTCTCGACGAGCTATTCGAGCCGGGCCGCGAGATCCTGCTCGTGCGCAATGGCGACGACATTCAGCGCTACCTGCGTGACATGTCCGAAACCGCGCGGCGCGAGCTCGGAGCGCGCGGGCGGGCGCGCGTGCTCGCCGCGCATACCGCGCAGCACCGTGCGCGCCAGCTCGAAGCCCACATCCAGGAGGTCCGTGCATGACCCGTCAGGGTCGCTGGCGCGGCAGATCTGCGAGCTCGCCCCGTGGTCCCGCAGCCTCATGCCACGCCTCGATGTCCCGCCGCACGACCGCCGGCACGCGCACGCGCGGCAGCCAGTCGCGCGCGACGAGCGACATCCGCGCGAGCGTGTAGTCGACCTTGCGCTGCGTCTGCGCCGGCCCGAAGTACGCGAGGTAGCCGGGCGAGCTCAGCGAGAAGAACGACAGGGCATCGGCGTCGTTGAGTGCGCCGACGTCGGCGCTCTCGTCGCGGCGCTCGTGCGTCGCGATCAACGCGCACGCATCACCTGCGATCGCCGCGGGCACGCCGCAGCGCGCGAGCAGGTCGAGCGCGAGCCCCGCTCCAGCGCGCGCGTGCGCATCCTTGAAGGCTTGGTAGTCGGCGGCGAGGTGCTCGACGCGCGCGTCCGACTCCGACACCAGGCGTTCGATGTCGTGGAGCAGCGCCGCCAGCTGCACGGCCGCGGACACACCACCGTCGAGGCGGAGCGTCCACCGCCAGGTGTCGAGTGCGTGGTCGAGATCCGCGCGCACCAGTGGCCGCGTCACGTCGTACAGCGCGACGTGCGCGGCGAGGACACGCATGAACCACACCTGGCGGCTCGCCGAATTACGAGTTATCGCCAACCGCTGCGCGCGCAGCGCGATCTCGTCGATCACGGCGGCGTCCGCGCCCGCGATTCGCAGGGGTTCGCCGCGCTCGGCCAGCTCGTCGAGCAGGCGGTCGAAGGCCCAGAAATCGAAGTCATCGGCGCGCCAGCTCGCAGCGGTCAGCGCGGCGGTCGCGTCGTGCACGATCGCGATAGACATGGACAGGGTTACCCGACGCCGCCGTCGAGTGCGAGGACGCACTCGATGCCGTGGGACACGGAGTCGCGCGGTCGATCGCTCCCGCTCGCGTCGATCCCGCCGAATCCCGCTCGCCGCGCCGACCTCTCTACAATGCACGCATGCCTCACCCGTTCCTATCGCCCACCTGGTTCTCCGAGGTCGATGCGCTGATCGCCGCCGCCGGCGATCTCAAGGTCCCCGCCGCGATGAAGGCCGCCGAGATCAACGTCACCATCACCTCACCGAGCGGCCCGACGCTGGTCCACGTCACCGGTGGCGTCCTCCGGCAAGGCCACCGCCCAGACGCTCCCACGTCGATCACGCTCGATGAGGCGCTCGCCCGCAAGGTGTTCGTCGAGGCAGATGCGGCCACCGGCGTGCAAGCCTTCCTCGCCGGCGAGCTGGTCGCGACCGGCGACCTCAAGCAGCTCGTCGCGTTGCAGATGGAAGAGCCGAGCGCCGAGCAGAAGGCGCTCGCCGCCCGTATCGCGAGCATCACCGCTTAGCGAAACAGGCGGCCACGCAGATCGGGCGACGGCTGCGCGATGACCTCGAGTCCGACGAGCCGATCGGCCGACGATGCGGTGACCGCGTCGTTGGCCGCGGCGGCCGCCGCCTCGATCGCGTCGAGCGATCCGGTGAGCGTGAAGTACGCCTTGCCCGCGAGGTCGACGGCGAACCGCGCGTCACGCACGGTGACCGCCGCGACCTTGCAGGCAGCGTCCGCGGCGGCGATCGCCGCGCAGACCGTGCGCGTCTCGATGATCGCGACCGCCTCGGCCTCGGGGTCCGCGGTCCAGTCGGGCGGCGCGACGGGGGCGCCGAGCAGCGGCCACACCTGGTCGTCGGCGGCGGGCAGCTCGACGTGATCGAGGAGGAGCGAGCCCGCGGCGAGCTTGCCCGCGCTCATCGCCTCCTCGATCTCGGCGACGCCGCCCTCGAGGATCACGAGGTGCTTGCCGCCGGAGACCGCACGCGACGATACGAGCAGCGCCGGCGAGCGCTTGAGCGCCGCATCGGCCGCGACGATGCCGCGAGCGATCGTCCCGATCTCGAGTACTCCGAGCGCAGGACCTCGCATGTCGCTAGACGAAGCGGAACGCTTCTTTGAGCGTGCAGCGGCGCTCGCGCGTGAAGTGCAGCGCGGTGGTCAGGCCCTCGCCGGTCGGGCTCGCGATGGTGAACGACGTGTAGCCCTCGCCGCCGAGCGCGAGGCCCGCGTACGAGGCCTCGTTCTTGACGAAGATGCTGCAGTTACACAGCCGCGCCATCGTCGCCAGGTTGTCGATGTTGAGCGAGTGCATGGTCGCGGTGTGGTGGAAGCCGTGCTCGCAGCGCAGCGCGGCCGCGATGCCCTCGATGGCGTCGCGCACGCGGAACATCGGGATCACCGGCATCAGCAGCTCGTGCTGCACGAACGGGTGCTGCTCGTCGACCTCGCATAGCAGCATGCGCAGATCGTGGCCGTAGGTGCCGATGCCCGCCATCTGCGCGATCACGCCGGCGTCCTTGCCGATGCAGTCCTTGTTGACGTGGTCGCCGTCGAGCACCGTCTTCTCGAGCGCCTTGATCTGGCGTGCGTCGCAGCGCAGGACCGGCAGCTTCGCGAACTCGCGGAGCAGGCCATCGGCGATCGAGTCGACCGCGATGATCTCCTTCTCGGCGATGCAGACGATGTTGTTGTCGAGGGTCGCGCCGCGCATGATCGCATCGGCGGCCTTGGCGAGGTTCGCGGTCTCGTCGACGACGGCGGGCGGGTTGCCCGGGCCCGCGCCGATCGCCTTCTTGCCCGAGTTCATCGCCGCCTTCACGACGGCGGGGCCGCCGGTGACGACGATGAGCCGCACCAGCGCGTGCTTCATCAGCACGTTCGCGCTCTCGATCGTCGGGCGCTCGACGGAGACGATCACGTCGCGCGGCCCACCGACCGACTGGATCGCCTCGTTCAACAGACTTACGCACCAGTTGCACGTCTGCGCCGCCGACGGGTGCACGTTGAACACGACCGCGTTGCCGGCCGCGACCATGCCGATCGCGTTGCACAGGATCGTCTCGGTCGGGTTCGTGGTCGGCGTGATCGCGAGGATCACGCCGTACGGCGCGCGCTCGGTGAGCATCAGGCCATGGTCACCGGTGTACGCGACGGTCTGGAGGATCTCCGGGCCGGGCGTCTTCTCGGCGACGAGGCGGTTCTTCGAGAGCTTGTCCTCGTAGCGTCCGAGGCCGGTCTCCTCGACGGCGTACGCCGACAGCTTCTCGATGTTGGCGAGCACCGCCTTGCGCATCGCCTCGACCATCTTGACCTTGGTCGCGACGGGCGTCTTCTCGTTGAGCTCGAACGCCTTGCGCGCGGCCTTCGCGGCCTGGTCGGCATCCGCGTAGACGCCGTTGGTGCCGCGCGGGACGTTCGCCTTCTTGTTGGCGTCGATCGGCGCGGCCTGGCGCACCGGCGCGGCGGTGATGCCGCCCGCGAGCCGTTCGACCACGCGCGCGACGATCTCTTCGATCTTTCGCTCGTCGATCATACTGCCAAGAAGGGCATCGCCATGGGTTCAGTCCTTCACGTACCGGCGCTCGTCGCCGATCGCGATCTCGTCGACGATCGCCATGATCGTCGCATCGACCGGCCGGTTCTGGGTCACCTGCGTCTGGCGCGCCGACGAGCCCGCCGCGTAGAGCACGACCTCGCCGAGGCCCGCACCCACCGCGTCGACCGCGACCGCGACGGCCCCCGTCGGGTTCCCGTCGACGTCGCACGCCCGCACGACGAGGAGCTTGAGCCCCTCGAGCGTCGGCTCCTTGCGGCTCGCGACCAGCGTGCCGATGACCTTGCCGAGAACCATGAGTCGTTACTTCGCGCCGTTGCCAGAACGACCGAGCGGCAGCACCGCGTCGACGTTCGCGTGCGGACGCGGGATCACGTGCACCGAGACGACCTCGCCGACGCGCTCGGCGGCGCGCTGACCGGCTTCGGTCGCGGCCTTGACCGCTGCGACGTCGCCGCGCACGACGGCGGTGACGTAGCCACCACCGGTCTTCTCGAATCCGACGAGCTCGACCTTGGCCGCTTTGACCATGGCATCGGCGGCCTCGACCATGCCGACAAAGCCTTTGACTTCGATCATTCCAAGAGCGTCAGCCATCTCGATCTCCTAGGACGTCACTTATCGACGAACTTTTCGGGTTCCTTGCCGGTCACGGCGGACAGTGCCGCCGTCGCCGCCGCCGCCGCTGCATCGATCTCTGCTTCGGGTCCCGCCATGTAGAGGCGACCGAACGCGCCGTAAGGCGTCACGTTGACGAGGTTGACCTGGGCCGCCTTCTCCGCCTCGTTGGCGGCGAGCACGGCGTAGCCCGCGGGCTCACACTCGAAGATGAACAGCGACTGCCCCGGCAGCACCATCATGCCCGCGCTCGAGCGGTTGATGATCTGCGTCTGGTACGCCTCGACGCCGCGGATGATCTGGTTGGTGAGGACCTTGGGCTTGAGCCGCTGACCCTCCTCGACGCCGAGGTACTTCAGGATGGTCGCGCCCGCCTGAAGGACCTCGCCCTTGTCGTTGTGGTGGATCTCGAGCAGGCCGTAGGCGCGCTCGACGACCTGCACCGCGGGCTGGACGCCGGTCGCCTTGAGCGCCGCGTCGGTGACCTGGTTGATCGCGATGCCCGGCGCGATCTCCACCCACAGCGAAGCCTGATACGGCACCGGCAAGAAGCCACGGGCCGTCTTACCGATGAACGTGGCCTGCTGGGGCTGCAGGGCATCGAGGAAGCAGTACGTACGCAGGACCGTCGCCATCGATTCTGGGCACGCTAACACGACGGCTTTTCGCAAATCCACGCAGCGGCAGCGACAAATGCGACGGAACGCGCTGTCGCCCGGCGTCGCAGCTGCGCGCATCGAGACCGCGTGCCATGATGCGCGCCGTCGATGCGGTTCGCTCGCGGTGTGGCGCTCGCGCTGGTGCTCGTGACCTCGGCCTCGACGAGCGCCCGGGCCGATCTCCTGTGGCGCGCGATGCAGCTCGCGCAGGACGGCGGCGGGGGCGGCGGCAGCCCGGG
The DNA here is from genome assembly GCA_035539815.1 of Kofleriaceae bacterium. Lineage (GTDB taxonomy): Bacteria > Myxococcota_A > Polyangia > Haliangiales > Haliangiaceae > JABFXX01. Next base: position 11,281 of record DATLHR010000625.1, on the reverse strand, counting down.
CGTGACGCCGCCGCTGTCCGATCTCAGCACGTGGGCGGGGCCGGCGCGCCCGACCAGCCTGCCCGACCTGTTACAGCACGCGGTGCGCCACGCGCCGAGCCTGGCGAGCGCGCGCATCGACATCGCGATCGCCGAGGCGCAGATCGCACAGACGTTCGCGCGCGACGACTGGCAGCTGCGCGCCGAGCTCCTCGGGTCGAGTCGCTCGACGTTCGTCGGCGGCTTCACGATCGATCGGTCGACCGTGATCACCGGCAACGTCGATGTCTCGCGCCTCTTGCCCACGGGCGGAACGATCAACTTTCACGGCGGCATGCAGTACCAGCGCGCGACGTCGCCGATCGACGGTGAGGGTCGCGACAACTGGTTCGACGAGGTCTCGATCACGTTCGCCCAGCCGCTGCTCCGCGGGCGCGGCCGCTTCCTCTACGAGGCCAACGAGCACCGCGCCGAGCTGTCGCGCGACGTCGCCGTGCTGCAGCGTCGCCTCGTCGCGATCCAGGCCGTGCAGGCCGTGGTGTCGGCGTACTGGGACCTCGTGCTCGCCGAGCAGCAGATCGCGATCACGGCGGCGAGCCTCGATCTCGCCAACAAGCGCCTGCAGCTGACGACGATCGGCAGCGAGGGAGGCAAGATCCCGCGCAGCGAGATTCCGGCCGTCCAGCAGATCATCGCCACGCGCGAGGAGGAGCTACTCGGCGCCGAGCTCGGCGTGCTCGACCGGTCGATCTCGCTGCGGCGCACCGCGGGCCTGCCGATCGGTGCCGGGGAGCTCGGGCTGCGCCTCGGCGCCGACCTCCAGACGCGCGACGCGAACGTCGATCTGGGGCAGCTCACCGAGCGCGCGTACGCGGCGAGCCCCGAACTCGCGCAGCTCGCCAAGCAAGACGCGGCGGCGCTGCTCGACATCCGGGTCACCGAGAACGGCCTCTTGCCCCAGCTCGACGCCGCGCTCACGCTCGGCCCGATGGGCCAGGACGAGAACTTCGGCCAGGCGCTCGAGAACCTCGTGAAGCTGAAGTCGCTCGCGATCGCCGGCTCGCTCACCTACCAGCGCTCGTTCGGCCAGGAGGACGTCCGTGGCCGCGCGCGCGAGCTGCGCGAGCAGCGCAAGCAGCTCGAGGTCAACGCGTTCGACATCCGCGCGCAGATCGCGCAGACCATGGCGCGCGCCGTCGCGCAGCTCGAGCTCGCCAAGCGCCGCGTCGCGCTGAGCCAGCGCGCGATCGATCTCGCGAAGCAGAACATCCAGATCGAGGAGGCGCGGTTCAACCTCGGCAAGGCGACCAACTTCGACGTGCTGAACCGCTCCGAGGAGCTGCGCCAGGCGGAGCTGCGCAAGGCGCAGGCGATGATCGACTGGCACAAGGCCGAGGCCGTGATCGACGCGCTGACCGGCGATATCTTGCCCCGCTACGGCATCACGGTGGACTGAGCTCCGGGCGTCGGACTCAACAGAGACCGATGAAGCCCATGTGCACGCCGCCGTCCTTGCCATCGCGGCGATAGCTGAAGAACCGCTCCGGCTCGCACTTCGTGCACGGCGGCCGATCGTCGATGTGCTCGGGCAACACGCCAGCGCGCTCGAGGACGGCGCGGGTGGCGACGCGCAGATCGATGTGGTCCTTGCGCGGGCCGGCGACGACCATGCCGGGCAGCTCACCGAACGCGGCGCGGAACTCGGCGACGACCTCGGGCCCGACCTCGAAGCACTCGGCGCCGATCGACGGACCGAGTGCGACGCGCAGGCGTTCGGGGCGCGCACCGAGCTCGACCATGCGCGTGACCACGTTGCGCGCGACGCCCGCGACGGTGCCGCGCCATCCCGCGTGCGCGGCGCCGCACACGCGCGCGACGGGCTCGGCGAACAGCAGTGGAATGCAGTCGGCCGCGAACGCGCCGAGCACCGGGCCGACCTGATCGGTCACCAGGCCGTCGAACTCGGCGTCGTCGGCCAGCGGCTCGCCGACGCGCCACACGTTGGTCCCGTGCACGTGGCGCATGATCTGGAGCTGCGCGGGATCGTAGCCGGCGTACGCGGCGAGCAGGCGCCGGTTGGTGTCGACGTGCTCCTTGTCGTCGCCCCATCGCACGCCGAGGTTGAGCGAGCTGCGCAGGCCCTGGGACACGCCGCCGGTCCGCTCGGGGAACCCATGCGTGAATCCCTCGGTCGGCAGCACGGGGGACCGATGTAGGCGGATCGAAGAGGCGGGCTGGCCGGCCGGCGCGGTCATCGCGAACGCTTACCATGGTAACGTCGACCCATGATTCCGTACGACGATCTGGTGGCCGCGCTGCAGAACTGGCGCGCCAAGCAAGGGCTGCCCGTCGCGCAGGGTTCGACGCCGCTGACGTCGTCAGGCTCGGGCCGCACCGCGGCTCCTCCTCACGTCCCGGACGCGGTGTCGCAGCCGTACGAGGATGCGCTCGAGGTCGATAGCGCGCTCGTCGAAGAGCACGACTACGGCGCGGTCGAGCACGCCGGGGATGACGCCACGTCGATCGGCGGCGCGCCGCAGCGCAGCGACTACGAAGAGAATCCGACGGAGCTCGCCTCCGACTCGGGCCGCCTCCGCAATCAGCGCGAAGACTGGTGACGACAGTAGGCGACGACGACGTCGCGATCGCCCTCGAAGCGGTCCAGGGCAATGCGGGCATCGGGCGCGTCGTCGAGGTCGGCGCACGCGCCGCGGGCCTCGCCGACAAGCGCGTCCTCGTCGGCCCGATCGACCCGTGCGGCGAATGCGAGGTGTGCAGGCGCGGCGGCGCCGCGGTGTGCCCCATGGCGCGCCGGCGGACGGCATGGCCCTCGCGCATCGTCGCGGCGGTGCGCTGGGTCATCCCGCTCGACGCCGGGCTCGACGCGCGTGCCCCCGAGGGCGCCGCGATCGCGGGTGACGTCGCGCTCGCGTACACGCTGTACGCGCGCACCGGCGCCGCGCCGCGCGAGCCGGTGGTGGTGGTCGGGGCCGCGCCCGTGACCCGCTTCCTCGTCGAGATCCTCGGCGCCAAGGGCCTCACGTTCGCGGTCGTCGCGAGCGGCGCCGAGGCGTGGACCGCATGGCTCGCCACCAAGGGCGCGGCCGTCGCGGCCGACGCGACCGCGCTCGAAGCGGTGTTCGCGACCTCCGGGCTCGCGCGACGTCCCTGGCGCGTGATCGCGACCAGCGCCGACAGCGTCGCGACGGCCGCCGCGCTCGCCGGTCCCCGCGCGACGCTGACCGTGCTCGCGCCGATCGCCGCGCTGCCCGGCGAGCTCGCCGCGCGCGAGGTCACCGTGATCACCGTCGCCGGCGCGCACCCCGATCTCGTCGTCGAGGCCGCCGCGATGTGCGTGAAGGGCGAGATCGATCTCGCCGGCGGCACCGCGCGCGAGCCGACAGCGGATCACCGCGCCGTCGTCGAGCCACGCTAAGCTCTCGCCTGGCCCTTCGCCCCCATCCGCAACCGCTCCATCCGGCGAGCGCGGCGTCCCGATCGATACCCGCGTCGTACCTGGCGCTCAGGTCGCGAACAGATAGACGACGACGCCGATGCCGACGGCGGCGAGCAGGATCGCGATCAGGATCGGCCCGCGGCCGCCCTTCATCTCGCCGATCAGCGCATCCTCGGAGACCTTGGCGACGCTACCGCTCGCCTTCGGATCATCGCGCACCGCGGACATCATCTGCGTCGCGCCCGTGCGGAGGCTGTACTTCTCCTTGTCGCCGCGCGAGATCGAGCCGTCGTCCTGGTAGCGCTGATCCATCGGCAGCGAGTCCGCCTTATCAGCGTTCGCGTCCTTGCCCGTGCGCGCGCGCTCCTCGGCGGCAGCGACCGCGGCTTGCGCATCGAGATCGCCCTTCTTGAACCACATCGTCTCGCGGAACTTGCCCTTGGAGCTCTGCTCCTCGGCGGGCTTCTTCTTGCCCTGCGGCATGCTCGCGCTCGGGTTCGCTGCGGCGACCACGGGCGCGGCGACCACGGGCGCGGCGACCACGGGCGGAGCGACCACCGGTGCCGGGGTCGAGATCACCGGTGCCGGCGCGGTCGCGTCGTCTCCCGACGGCGGCGCCCATGGCGACCGATCGTGTGGTCCCGGCTGGGCCGCGGGGACCACCGCTGCTGCCGCCAGCGGCTCTGGCATCGCGGGTGGCGCCGTCGACACCGCGGGCTGGGGAACGACCGAGGCGAGCGCGGGCACGCCGTGCACCGTCGCCGCGCCCGACGGGCTCGCCAGCGGCGCGCTCGGCACCTGTGCCGACGGCGGTAGCTGCGTGGGCGCGGGCGTCGGCTGTGGTGCGGAGAGCGGCACCATGCCCTGGATCCCACCGCCGCCCGAGCGCATGCCGAGCAGCGTCTGGACGAGCTCCGCGCGCGGCTTGCCGCCGGCCTTGCCCATCGGCTGCGCCGCCGGAGCGCCGCCCTTGGCGACACGACCGACCTCGTCGACGAACTGGCGGACGGTCAAGAACCGCTTCGTCGGGCTGCGGTCGAGAGCGCGCATGATCACCGCCTCGACCTCCGCGGGCACCGGCGCGAGCGACGAGGGCGTGCGGATCGCGCCGTTCACGTGCGCGCGATGGACCTCGTCGGGGCCGCCCGCGTGCACCGTCTGCCCCGTGAGCACGTAGTAGTACAGCGCGCCCAGCGAGTAGAGGTTCGAGCGCTGATCGACCGGCTTGCCGTCCACCTGCTCGGGGGCGACGAACTCGGGGACGCCCGGCGTCTTGTCGGTCGTCGGCACCGGCAGCGAGAAGTTGATCAGCTTGATGTCGGTGCCCGCGAACAGGATGTTCTTGGGGGCGAGGTCGCGGTGGACCACGCCCACCTGCGCTGCCTCGATCAGCGCTTCGCCGACGACCTCGATCAGGTGCGCCGCGAGGTCGAGCGCGATCGGGCCGCGCGCCGAGATCGCCTCGGCGAGGGTCTGCGCCCCATCGAGCAGCTCCGTCGCTACCCACGTCTCATCGCCCCCCGCGCCACGACGCCCGGAGGCGAGCACCTTCGCGACCCCCGCGCTCTGCACGCGCTCGAGCTGCTTGAGCTCGCGCTCGAGCCGCTGCGCCACCCCGGGGAGCGCGACGACCGTGGGGGCGACCAGCTTGACCGCGACGGCGGCCCCGCTCTGCTTGTCACGCCCGCGGTGGACGGCGCCGGTCCGGCTACCGCCCAGGCGCTGCCCGAGCTCGAACCGGGTGGTGAGCGTATCTCCGCTCGCCCCCTGGCCTTCCATCGGGATCAGGCGGGCGGCGTCGACGGGACAAAAGTTCGCGTCGTCGCTGAACTGCTTCTGGCACTTCGGGCAAAGTTTCATCGCCTGTCGCCCCTCTAGTGCAGCGGATCGTATGGGACATCCGGCGGCGACGCAATCTAGCTAGGCCGTCGTCTACATTGACAACCTGCGCTCCTCGACGCTAAAAGCCCCGGTCCAACCCCGAGGTTCGTCATGGCTTCCAACACTGCTGCCACCCGCGTGAAGCGCAAGAACAAGCACGAGAAGGCCGGCCGTAGCCGCAAGAACAAGCTCGCGCGCAAGTCGACTCAGTCGAACGCCGAGCTGTTCGCTGCGCTCGGCGAGCCAGGCAAGCCTGCCCCGCGCCGCTGAGCGGTCGCCATCCGTCTTGCTCCGCGCGATCGGCCTCGAACGCGCGGAGGACGATATCGATCTATCGTGAATCCGGGCGTAGAGGCGGCGTCAGTCGCGCTATGCGGCACCGACTCTCCGAGTCGCGGGCCGTCGCCGGCGCGCAGCCCGGTGCGGCCGCGCTAACCGACGTCGGCCGCGACGCGATCGACGGAGAACACGCCCTTGATCCGCGAGAGCGAGCGGATCACGGACTTCAGCTGGTCGAGATCCTTCACCGAGGCATGGAACGTGTTCACCGCGCGGCCATCCTCGGTCGCGCGACAGTGCGCCTGCACGATGTTCACGCCCTGATCCGTGAACGACTGCGAGATGTGCGCGAGCAGGCCCGGCTTGTCCGCGCACAGCACCTGGATCGCGACCTCGTGCTGCGTCTTGCCGTTGCCGTCCCACTCGACGTCGATGCGTCGCTCGGGATCGAGATCGAGGCCCTTGTCGCAGTCGCGCCGGTGCACGGTGACGCCGCGGCCACGCGTGATGAACCCGACGATGGGATCGCCCGGCAGCGGCGAGCAGCACTTCGCGAACCGCACGAGGATGTCCTCCTCGCCGGCGACCTTGATGCCGCTCGACGACGTCCGCCGCGTGACCTTCTTGAGCAGCGTCTTCAGCATGCTCTCGGTCTTCGCGGGGAGCTCGGCCTCCTTCTTGGCCAGCTCGGGCAGCGCCTTCTCGAGCACCTGCTGCGCCGTGATCTTTCCGTAGCCGACCTGGATGATCAGCTCGTCGACGGTCATGCACTTGAGCTCCTGCGCGGCGACCTTGAGCTGCTTCTCCGCGCGCTGCAGCGTCGTCCCGTGCTTGCGCAGCCCCTTGTCGAGCAGGTCGGTCCCGAGCGCGACCGCCTTGTCGCGCTGCTCCTGGCGCAGCAGCCAGCGCACCTTGGTGCGCGCGCGCGCCGTCTTCACCAGCTTGAGCCAGTCCTTGTTCGGCTTCTGGTTCGGGTTGGTGATGATCTCGATCGTGTCGCCGTTGCGCAGCTGATAGCGCAGCGGGACGATCATGCCGTTGACGCGCGCGCCCGAGCAGTGGTCGCCGATCGACGAGTGCACCGCGTACGCGAAGTCGATCGGGCAACTGCCCTTGGGCAGCGCCTTCACGTCGCCGCCCGGCGTGAACACGTAGACCTCGTCGCCGAACAGGTCGATCTTGACGCTCTCGAGAAACTCCGTCGGATCGCGGAGCTCCTTCTGGCTCTCCATCAGCTGGCGCAGCCAGGCGAACTTCTTCTCGTCGGGCGCGACCGCCGAACCTTCCTTGTACTTCCAGTGCGCCGCGATGCCGTGCTCCGCGACGACGTTCATCTCCGTCGTGCGGATCTGGATCTCGATGCGCTCGCCGCGCGGCCCGATCACCGCCGTGTGCAGCGACTGGTAGAGGTTCGGCTTGGGCAGCGCGATGTAGTCCTTGAACCGGCCGGGGATCGGGGTCCACGTCTGATGCGCGACGCCGAGCGCCTGATAGCAGTGCATCTGCGAGTCGGTGATCACGCGGAACCCGATCGCGTCGTGGATCTCCTCGAACGGGCGCTGCGTGCGCTTCATCTTCTGATAGATGGAGTAGAGGTGCTTCGCGCGGCCGTGCACCTCGCAGGGCACACCGCCCGCCTCCATCTCCTTCTTGATCAGCTTCTCGACGCTGTGGATGTACTCGAGGCGTTCGGCGCGGCTCTTCGCGACGTCCTGCGCGAGCTGATCGTACTCACCCGGATAGATGTACTTGAACGCGAGGTCCTCGAGCTCGACCTTGACCCACTGGATACCGAGGCGGTTCGCGAGCGGCGCGTAGATCTGCATCGTCTCCGCCGCGATGCGCTCCTGCTTCTCGGGCGGCAGGTGATGCAGCGACCGCATGTTGTCGAGGCGGTCGCACAGCTTGACGAGGATGACGCGGATATCGCGCGCCATCGCGAGCAGCATCTTGCGGAAGTTCTCCGCCTGCTGCTCCTCGCGCGTCGAGTACGGCAGCTTGCCGAGCTTGGTGACGCCGTCGACGAGGAACGCGATCTCCTTGCCGAACAGCTCGCCCAGCTGCTCGACCGTCGCCGAGGTGTCCTCGACACAGTCGTGCAAGAGGCCCGCGCACACGCTCGCGACGTCGAGCTTCAGCTCGGCGATGATCTGCGCCACCGCGAGCGGATGCGTGACGTACGGATCGCCCGACTTGCGGGTTTGCCCGTCATGCGCCTGCGCGGCGAACGTGTACGCGCGCCGGACCAGCGGCAGATCGGCGTTGGGGAAGTATCCGGCGACCTCTGAGAGGATCTGGTCGAGCTGATGCATCTTGCGCGAAGACCCGTTCGCACAAGGTACCACGCGCTACATCTGGGCCCAATTGACCGACCAGCCAGGTTGTTACTGCGAGGCGATCGGGTCCTGGAAGTTCCAGGTGAACTCGAACGCCTCGCCCGGGCGGCTGACCACGAGCCGGAGCCGGCGCACGTCGCGGTCGAACAGATCGCGTTGATAGAACACGAAGTCGGCCTTGCCGCGGAACACGGACAGCGAGCCGAGGGTCTGGCGGCGCTTCCAGCCGTCCTCGTTGAGCGCGACGATGTCGCCGAACCCGTTGCGGCGAGCGGTCTGCTGCTCGCGATCCCACATCGTCGTCATGATCTTGGTGCGCGCATGCTCGACGGACTGCGGGGTCCACTTGCGGCCGCGGTCGTCCTCGAGCCTCACGGTCCACGTGTTGAGGTCCGCGTACTCTTGCCACTTGTGATCGATCTGGACGTGGAAGCGCAGGCGGTCGCGCGAGACGAGGGTGAAGTGCGCCTGGTTGATCAGCGGGTACTTGTGATTGTGAACGACCGAGGAGCGCTGGGTGACCTGCGCGGGGTCGGGCGCGTCGAGCTCCATGTCGCCGCGCACGATCGTGATCTTCTCCGAGTTACGCAGCGTCTCCGTCGGGACGGCCAGGGGATTGGGCTGGATCGCACTCCCCGAGAAGGTGCGCGAGCAGCCGGTGACCATCGTGAGCCCGACGCCTACCACCAGACCGGCGACCGCGACGATTCCCCTCATAAGACGAGGTTGAACCAACGCGATCCACTCGTCAATCGTGCGCTAGGTGCGACGGCCCGCGTGTCTCAGGCGCTCCCCACGAGTCGCTTCGCGTGAGCGACGGCGCTCGCGTTGTTACCCACGATCTTCGCGAGCTCGGAGAGCGGGTAGTCAACGTCGGGCCGGTCTGCCACTCCGTAGCGGCGGGTCAGGTAGATGGCGCGCAAGACCGCGTAAGCCCGGTCGATGTCGTCGTTGACGATCAGGTACGGGTACTCGGGGTAGTGGGTGAGCTCGTCGAGCGCGTTCTGAAGGCGCGTCTCGATCACCTGGGGGGTGTCCGTGGCGCGCGAGCGCAGGCGGGACTCGAGGGTGGTCAGGTCGGGAGGCAGGATGAAGATCTTGAGCGAGTCGAGCGGCCAGCGCGCCGACAGCGCCTCGCCGCCTTGCCAGTCGACGTCGAAGATCATGTCGCGGCCGGAGGACAGCGCGGCCTCGACCGGAGCCATCGCGGTGCCGTAGCGGTTCTTGTGCACGAACGCGTGCTCGGCGAACTCGCCGCGCTGGACCATGCCCTCGAACTCATCGGGGTTGATGAAGTGATAGTCGCGACCCTCGACCTCGCCGGTGCGGCGCGGCCGCGTGGTGTGCGAAACACTGAACTCGAGCAGCGGGCTGAACTCGCCGAGCAGCCGGCGCGTCAGGGTCGTCTTGCCGGCGCCGGACGGCGACGAGACGATCACGAGGACACCACGATCGGTCACGCCCGGCATCTTACAGGCTCACTCGACGTTCTGTATCTGCTCGCGCACCTTCTCGAGCACGGCCTTCGCGTCGACGATCGCGGTGCTGATCTCCGTCACCGTCGCCTTGCTGCCGATGGTGTTGAGCTCGCGGCCGATCTCCTGGACCAGGAAGTCGAGGCGACGGCCCACCGAGCCCTTCGTCGTGACCAGGGCGCGCGCCTGATCGAGGTGGCTCGCGAGGCGGACCAGCTCCTCGGTGATGTCGGAGCGATCGGCGAGCAGGGCGACCTCCTGGGCCAGGCGTGCCGGGTCGACCTCGGCCCCGTCCTGCGTGGCGAGCAGGCGGCGCACGCGCTCGTCGAGCCGGCGGGACAGCTGCTGCGGCACCGTGGCGGCGAGCGTGGCGACCTGCACGCGCAGCGCGGTCAGCTCGTCGACCCGCGCGAGGAGGTCGGCCGCGAGCGCCTCGCCTTCTGTCGTCCGCATCTGCTCGAGCTGGGCGAGCGCGGCCCCGAGGGCCTCGAGCACCGGCGGGTGCTCTTCGTCGCAGCGCTCGGCCGTGACCACCACGCCGGGCTGAGCGAGCACGAGCGCGAGGTCCGGGCCCGGAAGTCCGAGGGTCGTCGCGAGCTGGCTGAGCGCCTGGTGCGCCGCCGCGGCGGCCGTCGGATCGATCGTGGTCGCCGCGGCCGCGCCGTGGCGCGTAACGTGGATCGAGACCGCCACCGAACCGCGCTCGACGGCCGCTCGGATCTTGGCCGAGACGACCTCCTCGACCGCAGGGGGCAGCGGGGCTCCGCGCAGCTTGAGATCGAGAAAGCGATGATTGACGGCGCGGATGTCGACGGTCGCACGCACGCCTGCGTGCTCGACGACACCGCGCCCGAAGCCGGTCATGCTCCGCACCGGCCGTAGATAGCACGCGGGTCCCCCGGGGCTCCCGTGGGTTCGCGCTACATTGCCGGCGTGCAGCGGCTGACGGCGATCCTCGCGTGTGCGTGTGCCGTGGCCTGCGGTGACCCGCCCGCGCCGGCGGCGATCCGGTTCTTGCACACGTTCAGCCCCGCCGAGACCGAGCTGTTCAATGCGGTGATCGCCGAGCGCGGCCTCACCGTCGAGTCGTCCCTGGTGCCGTTCGCACGCGGCCAGCAGGTGATCGGCGAGATCCTCGCGACCGGGCAGCGCTGCCCCGATCTCATCCGCATCGACGCGACGTGGTTGCCCGGCCTGCGCGCACAGCTCGTCCCCGTGCCCGGCGAGCTCGCGTCCCTGGACTGGACACCGGAGGCGGCCGCGCTCGGGCAACAGGACGGCGCGTGGTGGGGCGTGCCGCAGACCGTCGACGGCTTGCTCGTGGTGCGTGACGCCGCCCTGCCCGCCCCCGCGTCGCCGTCGATCGACGACGTGGTCGCGGCCGCGCGGGCCGCACGCACCCCGGCGCGCCCGCATCGGCTCGGCGTCCGCGTCGACGCCTACTGGTTCGTCCCGTGGCTGCGCGCCGAAGGCGGCGACCTCGCGCCGGACGCGCTCGGCGCTCCCCACGCGGTGCGCGACGGCGCGACCGCTGCCGGCGGTGCGACGCGCGCGCTCGCGACGTTCGCCGCGCTGTTCGGCGAGGTCGCCGCGCCCCCACCCGCGGCCGGCAGCGAGGCGCCCGAGGAGCTGCGCCGGTTCCGCGCAGGCGAGGTCGCGTACTGGATCACGGGGCCGTGGCAGTTCGGCGAGCTCGGAGATGCCTCGCGCATCGCGGTCAGCCCGCTCGCCGGGGCACCGCGCGGCGGCCAGCTGCTCGTGGTCCCGACGTGCGCCGCTCGCCCCGAGCAAGGCTGGCGGCTCGCGGCCGAGCTCGCGAGCGTGCCGGTGGCGACCCGCCTCGCACAGGCGTTCTCGACGATCCCGACGCGCAC
>DATLHR010000624.1:0-8760 GCA_035539815.1 Kofleriaceae bacterium | reverse complement strand
ATCGACCCGGCGGTGACCGCGACCTGCTCCCATGCGCTGGACTCGCAGGCCTCGTCGTCGAACGGAGTCGCATCGGTCAGGAGCACGATCGCGGGCTCGACGTCGGGCGCGTGGGTGCGGGCGATCGCGCCGGCACCGGCGAGCGCGGGGCCGAGCGAGCTGCCGTAGGTCCACGGCGCTTCGGCGAAGTGCGCGTCGAGCGCGGTCGCAGAAGCGCCCCACGGGAGATCGGCCTGCGCGTACGCGTCGGCGGTGCAGTCCAGGTGATCGCTCGTCAGGCGCGGGAACGAGCTCGCGGCGAGCGAGAGGTTCGCGGGCCCCGCGGCGAGGAAGCTCGCGAGCCCGGCCCGCATGCCGGCGCGTCGCTCGAGGTGCCGCTCCCAGCTCTCCGAGCGATCGTCGACGACGACCCACGCCATGGGCGCCACCCGCAGATCGCCGTTGGCCGCGTCAGGTGCGCTGGCGTCAGGTGCGCTGGCGTCGGGTGGGTCGGCCGCCGGCGTGGAGCCACACGCCGAGGCGGCGAGCAGCAGGGGCGCGAGTCGCGTGGTCATGCGTTGACCATAGGCCTCGCGAGCACACGGCGTTCTGAAATGAATCCTGGAGGAACGCTAAGAGTTCACTAAGCGCTCCGTCAGTTCAGCCACAGCACGTACTTCAGCTTCTCTTCGAGCGCGTCGCCGCCGCTCTTGGCGAGCTCGGTGCGCAGCTGGAGCAGGCGATCCGTGAGCTTGGACGCCTTCATCTTCGGCTTGTAGCCGTCGCCCACCACGTCCTTGATGATCTGGGTCGCCAGCTTGCTCGCCGCCTTCGCGTCCTTCTCCATCTCGAGGCGATCGATCATGCCGACCTCGATCACGATCGGCTTGGGTGAGGTGAACATCGCGCCGACGTCGATGAAGCCGGTGGGTCCACCGCCCTTGAAGTCGAGCAGCTTCCACACCGCGGCCAGCGAGACGCCGGCCTTGCCATCGACGAGCTCGCGCACGTCGCCGATCACCTGCTCCCAGGTCTTGTAGAGCTTGGCGTCGACGGGCAACGGGGCGCCGTAGCTCGTCTGCTTCGGGTTCGGGACCCACTCGCGATCGTCGTCGGTCTCGCCGAGGTACGAGGTGCGCGCCTCGTCGGAGAAGCGGAGGCCGGCGAGCACCTGCTCGCGCGCCGCAGCGATCCGCGCGGGCTCGGCGATCGCGATCGTGATCCTCTCGCCGTCCTGCGGCGGGCGCTGCGCGGCGATGATCGCGTCGGCAAACGACCAGTCGTAGGCGAGCAGGACGTTGAGGATCGCCTGCTGGTACGACACCATCGCGCGTCCCCACGCGAGGTCGCCGTGGTCGAAGTGGAAGGTGGGGCGGCGGCGCGGATCGCTCTTCGGCAGCGGCTTGCCCGCGCGGTCGCGCTCGACGTCGAGGGCGCCGGGCGCCAGCCCCATCGCCCCGTTCTCGGTGATGCATGCGACGCACAGCTCGAGCGAGAACTGCGGATCCTTCGCTGCCTCGGCGAGCGACGCCTGCACCCCGTCGAGGTCGCTCGCCAGCTTCGTCAGGGTCGCGCGCAGCTCCTTCACGTTCGTGGCGTGCAGGTTGCGCGGGAGGTCGGCGTGAAACACGTCGATCGCGACGCCGTAACGGGCGAGCGCCAGGATCGCGTGGCGCTGCGAGCTGGGTGTGCTCGCCAGCTCCTGCGCGGAGAGCACCGCCGCCGCTTCGACGGCACCGTCTGCGAGCGCGTGCAGCGCGTTGGCGTAGCGGGTGGGCTGGAGCTCGATGTTGGCGAGCGTCGCCTGGCCCCGACTCGCGAAGCTCCAGTCGAGCGCGATCTGCGTCAGCTTGCCGGCCTCGACCGCGATCGTCGTCTCCGCGGTGTGGTCCGCGTAGTAGGCCGAGAGTGTGTAGCGACCGGGCGCGAGCGTGTCGGCCGTGAAGTTGCCGCCGGCATCCGTGATCATCGTGAGTGGTCCGGTCAGCGACGACGACTCGAGGATGACGGTCGCGCCGTGGAGCGGTGTCTTGTCGTGCGCGTCGCGCAAGGTGCCCTTGACGGCTGGGCCACCGGGCGCGTTCGGCACGAGCGTGACCCCGATCTCCGGCGCTCTCTCCGCGACCGGTGCAGCGGGCTCGGCCTTCGGCGGCGGCGACACGTTGGCCGGCGGGGGCGCGGGCGGCGCCTTCGCGCCACAGCCCAGCATTCCGACGAGCACGACGACCAAGCACGAGCGCAGCTGCATGACCTTCCTCCGCGGCCCTTGTACCGCAGCGCATGGTAGGTTGTCGTCGATGTCACCCGTCGACGTGTTCGCGGCCGCGCTCTCCGCGCTGGAGGCGGGACGCGGGGTCGCGATCGCGACGGTGATCGGTGCGCACGGCTCGACGCCAAGGCACCTGGGCGCGCGGATGGCGATCGCCGCCGACGGCGAGACGTGGGGGACGATCGGCGGCGGCAAGATCGAGCAGGTCGTCGTCGAGCGCGCGCGGGAGGTCGCGGCGGGCGCGCCGGCGGCCGTCGTGCGCCAGCACCTCGTGCGTGATCTGGCGATGTGCTGCGGCGGATCGATGGAGATCGCCCTCACCCCGGCGACGGGCTCGCGCGCCGCGCTTCACGCGCTCGCCGGCTCGCGCGCGCCGCAGGTGCTGGTCACGCCGGTCGACGGCGGCAAGCTCCACGTGCGCTCGCCACGTGACGGCGATCCGCCGCCCCACCATCCGGCGATCCACGACGGCGCGCTCGTCGAGCGGCACGGTGCGGTCGAGCGGGCGGTCCTGTTCGGGCTCGGCCACGTGGCGCGCAGTCTCGGGCCGCTGCTCGCGGGCCTCGGGTTCACCGTCATCGTGTGCGACGACGGCGAGACCGGCGCGACCGAGCGGCCCGCCTGGGCTACGCAGCTGGTCGAGTCGTTCGACGCCGCCGAGGTCGAGCGCGTGCTCGGCGGCTTCTCCGCCGACGACTACGTCCTCGTCATCACGCGCGACCACGCGATCGATCAGAAGCTGCTCGAGGCGCTGATCACGCGCGACGCGATCGGCTACCTCGGCATGATCGGCAGCCGCGGCAAGGTGGGCCGGTTCCGCAAGCGCCTCGAGGCGCGCGGGTTGCTCGACGGTCCCGAGGGCGCTGCGCGATGGGCTCGCCTGCGCGCTCCGATCGGGCTCGATCTCGGCGCCGAGACGCCCGAGGAGATCGCGGTGGCGATCGCCGCGGAGCTCGTCGCGCGCCGCCGCCGCGGCACCTCGACGCCTGGCTCGTGGGCGCACGTGCGGCAGCACGGAGAGAACAGGTGAGCCTCGGCGCGGTGATCCTCGCGGCGGGCGCCGGCTCGCGGCTCGGCGGTGTCGCGAAGGCGCTGCTGCCCATCGGCGACGAGACCTACCTCGCGCGGATCGTTCGCACCGCACGCTCGGTCGGAGTCCGCGACGTGGTCGTCGTCGTCGGGCCTCCATACGGGGCGGACGTCGCAGCCGCGGCGCGCGAGCTCGCACGCAACGCGGTCGCGCCCCCGACAGCTGACGCGAGGTCGCGCGGTGACGATGCTGGCCCTACGGCGCCCACCAACCTCCGCATCGTCGAGAACCCCGCGCCGTCGCGTGGCATGGCGAGCTCGGTCGCGATCGGGTTTGCGGCCATCGCCGCTACCGATGTCGACGCGGCGTGGCTGTGGCCCGTCGATCACCCGTTCGTTGCGGTCAACACCCTCGTGCAGCTGGCGGATGCTCTCGGAGGCCACGCCGCCGCGCCGCCGCGCTTCGGGGGCAGGGGCGGGCACCCGCCGCTCGTCGCACGTGCGCTGTTCTCCGCGCTCGCCGGTTGCACCGACGCGCCCGGCGGTGCGCGCGACGTGCTCGCGCGCGCAGACGTGATCGCCGTCGAGGTCGACGATGCGGGCGTCGTGCGCGATGTCGATACCCCGCGCGATCTGGCGGAGGCGGGATGAGGCGCGCCGTCCTCGCCGTCGCGGCGCTCGCGTTCGCGGCCTGCCCGGGGCCGCGGGCCAAGCCGCGCCCACCGCTCGCCGACACGGTGAGCGCGTCGGATGGCAACCAGATCGCGCAGCTCGTCGCCGAGCTGCAGGACGACATCCTGACCTCGTACGAGCGCGACGAGCCACCCGAGATCGCGACCGGCATGCTCGCGCCGGAGATCGGCGGCGCGCGGATCGGCGTCGGGCCGGGCGACGTGCTCGTCGGTGCCGAGCTCGAGCGCGCGCCGAGCCGCTGGCCGCTGCGCGCCGACCGCGACCTCCCGACCGAGGTCCGCTCCAAGCGCCTCGAGACGCACCTCGCGAAGGACCTGTCGGCCGCGTGGGTCGCCGACGAGCTGTCGTGGCGGATCTCGGCGTGCGGCCGGATCGCCGTGATCCCACTGCGCATCACGATGCTCTACGCGCGCGACGGCGACCGCTGGGTCCCGGTGTACGAGCACATGTCGTTCGGTCACGAGCCCGCGCCGCGCCGCGACGGCCAGCTCTACGGCGCGCGCGTCACGTCGAAGTCGGTGTCGTCGTCGGACTTCGTCGATGCGCTGTCGTCCGCCGTGAGCCCGCTCCTGTCGGGGGCGAACCGGGCGGCCTCGCTCGCCAGCGGCCCCGAGGCGATGCTGCTCGGACCCGACGTGACCGCGGAGTGGCACGGGCTCGACGTGCTCTCGGCGAAGCTCGCCGCGGGTCCGATCAAGACCGTCGAGGATCGCCGCATCGGCTATGTCGGGCGCTCGTTCGAGACCGCGACCATCGCGTACTGGATCGGGAACGTGATCGCCGACCTGCCCGCGCGCCCGGGCGTCGGCGCGGGCAAGGCGCGCATGCGGACCACCTTCGTGTTCGAGAAGCGGCGGTTCGTGACGTTCGACGGCAAGAACGAGGCGGAGCTCCGCAAGCTCGAGACCACGAGCTGCGCCGAGGACAACGAGGGCTGCAAGTGGGTGCTCGTCCAGGGCCACGTCTCGCAGCCGATCGGCGATCAGGACCTCGCGACGCGCGTGTTCGGGACCGCGCTGCTCAGCCCGAACCTCGAGAGCGGCGAAGCACTGCGCATCGGCTGCGACTGACTAATGTGACGTCCCGGACTCGGCGGCGAAGTCGCCGCCCTGCTTCTTGCCGGCCTCGCCGCTGCGCACGAGCGCGGAGCGCAGCAAGATCGGCGAGACGAGCTGGTTCACGGCGAGCACGCCGAGGAGCAGCACGGCGGCGGACGGACCGAAGGTGGGGAACGCTTTCGGGATCACGACGAGGAACGCGAGCGAGAGGCCCGCTTGCGGCACGAGGCCGATCCACGCGTGCCGGCTGACCTCGGGAGGCGCACCGGCGCGATCGGCGGCGAAGCGGGTGGCGACGAAGTGCCAGCCTGCGCGCGAGGCCGCGATGATCATCACGGGCCCGATCACAGCGGTGAGCTGGACGAGGTCGAGGCGGGTGCCGGCGAGGGCGAACCACACCAGGAACACCGGCAGCTGCGCGCTCTCGAAGCCGTGGAGGAGCTTGCTCGCGTCGGCGCGCGAGAAGTTCTCGAGCCAGATGCCTGCGGCCAGCATGACGATCAGCGGATCGAGGTGCATGCGCGTGCCGAGCTCCGCGACGATCATGCAGATGAGGAGCGCGAACATCGACGCGCCGTTGCCGACCGTACGGAGGAAGCCGCCGATCACCATGCCGATCGCGACTCCGAACACGATCGAGCCGAGGAGCTCCCACGACACCGAGACCACCGTCCCGAGCGGATCGACGCCGCCGCCGATGGTCACCCCCGCGAAGGTCGCGGCGATCGAGTACGCGACCACCGCGACGAGATCGGCGACGACGACCGAGGCGAGCATGAAGCGGCTGAGCGCGCCGTCGGCACGGGTCTCGGCGAGCAAGGCCATCACCACGGCGGGCGACTGCGGTGACAGGGCCACGCCGAGCAGCGCGGACACCGCGATGCTCTGCGTGCTCGTGAGGTCCGCGAACAGCGGCACCAATGGGCGGATCAAGTAGATGACCCCGGCGATCACGAGCATCGAGCCGACCACCGAAACGAGCATGACGGCGCGCAACGGGCGGGCGAACGACTTCACGCGCTCGAGGTTGAGCTCGCTGCCGGCGGTGAGGCCGAGGATGCAGGTCGCGACGCCGTTGACCACGCGCAGCGAGCTCGTCATCTCCTTCGTGACCAGGTCGAGCATGAACGGCCCGACGACCACGCCCGCGATGAGGTAGCCGGTGAGCTTCGGCAGGCGCAGCTGGCTCGAGACGCGCCCGGCGAAGTAGGCACACAGGAGCAAGAAGCCAAACGCGAGCTCGGTGCCCGCGAACGCGGTCTCCGAGGTGAACGTCCGCGCCGCTTGCATGAGGCCGGCGACGGCGAAGAGCAGGAGTAGCGCGATCACCGCTCGCCTCCTGTGGTGGCACGACTCGGCGCAGGCGGCTCGGGCGGTTGTTCGTCTTCGTCCTCGTCCTCGTCCTCGTCGAGCTCGTCGATCGCCGCACGGCGGGCTCCGTCGCTGGTCGGAGCCCGCTCGTTCGGCGTCGTGAGCTGCACGAGTAGCTCGGTCACGATCGAGCCGCCGATCACCGCCGTCATGACCCAGCGCAGGCCGGTGTCGGCGTACAAGCTGGCGACGCTGATCACGAGCGCGATCGAGAGCCCCGAGAGCGGCGCCACGAGCTGGCGGCGATCGGCGAAGCCCGCGGGGAGCAGGCTGCCGACGACCGTGCGCCCGGCGAGCACGCCCGCATACTTGCCGGCGACGCGGCCGATCACGAACAGCGGCACCAGCGCCCAGCCACGCCAGTCGTAGACGTCCCACACCGCGCCCGCGATGATCAGGAACAGCAAGTGCACCGGCCGCTCCAGGTGATCGAGGATGCGGAAGATGCTCGCGCGTTGATCGTTGGGGAAGTTCGCCACCAGCACCCCGGCGAGGAAGCACACGACGATCGGCGATAGCCGCAGGAACCCGGCGAGCCCCGACGCGAACGCGAGGCCACCGAGCACGATGGCGAGGAACTCGGCGTTCGACTGCGGGACACGTACCATCGCGAAGATGAGCACGCCGATCGCGACGCCGAGGCCGAGCGACACGAACACCCAGGCGGTGTCGGGGAGCACCCACGTCGTCTGCGACGCGTCCTCGCGGAAGTACGCGGTGATGAAGAGGAGGCCGATCACGCCCGCGAACTCGTCCAGCTGTGCGAGCAGCACGTCGACGCTCTTGCCTTCCTTCCAGGTCCGGTTCGCGAACCCGCGATAGCGGCGCGGCGCGGTCATCGCCGCCGCGGCCCCGAGCAGGATCACGTCGCGCCACATCGACGGATCGCTCCACGACAGCCCGAACGACAGCATCAGCGCGCCGCACGCCGCGGCCGTCACCGCGAACGGGCCGAGCGCCTCGACGAGGATCAGGTACGCGGTGCCCTTCGGCACGCGGTCGAGCACGCGGATATCCAGCTGCGCGCCGATGATGAAGCCGAGCCAGCCGAGCCCGAAATGCAACAGCGGCCGCAGCCGGCCGATGACCTCCGGATCGAGGACGCCGACGGAGGAGCTGCTCGCGATGAGGCCGAGCGCGACGAACGGGAAGCCCGCCGTGATCACGCCGCTGATGCCCAGCCGCTCCTGGTACCGGATCACCTTGCGGTGGCCGCCGAGGTAGGCGAGCACCACGAGGACGACCAGGCCGAGGATGACCTTGATCGCGAACAACGAGCTCTCGCTCGTGGTCTTGGCATCGGGCGGGGCGTCGAGCGAGCCTGGCTCCGCAGCGACCGCGCCCGAGGAGGCGGGGGGAACGGCCTCGGCGGGAGGCGGCGCGACCGGCGCTGCGACCTCCGCAGGCGGGACGGGCGGGGTGCTGGTCGACGCGGCGTCATCCGGCGTCGCGTCGGACGATGCGGCGTCACCTGGCGCGCCGGTCGGGGGCCCAGCGGCGGGCGTGGTCCCGGGCGGCGCGGTGTCCTTGGGAGGTGCGCCGATGGACGCACCTGCAGGCTTGGGCCCGGTTGCTGCGGTGTCCTTTCGAGGTGCACCGGTGGACGCAGCACCTGCGGGCTTCGGCTCGGCCGGGGCGGCGTCCTTGGGAGGTGCGCCGGTGGACGCAGCACCTGCAGGCTTCGGCTCGGCCGGGGCGGCGTCCTCGGGAGGTGCGCCGGCCGGCGTCGCTCCCGCGGGCTTCGTCCCGGTCGATGCGGCGTCTGGCCGGGGCGTGGCCGTCGGCAGCGCGGCATCGGGCTTCGCGGCATCGTGGGGGCGCGGGCTCGTCGAACCTGCGTCTGGCGGTGCGGTGCTCGTCCCTCGTGGCGGCGCGGTCGAGCTCGCATCGACGGGCGCCGCGACGGTCGCGGCGTCGGGCACATCGGCGAGCGCGCGCACCGGCGCGACGAGGGCACTGGCGACGATCGCGAGGACGAGCGCGTAGGCGTTGGGGGCGCGACGCGTTACCACGGTCCGAGGATTGCACCGTCCATGGTCCGCGCGCTACCCGAGCGGGCGCGCGCTACTCGGCGGCGGCGTCGGGTGCGGGAAGTGCTTGCGCGAAGCCGCGGAGGTGCTGATCGCGCAGGTACGTGTCGGTGAGCCGCTTCTTCTTCGGCCAGAACGGCAGCAGTCGGAACGGCGTGACCAGCAGGGAGCCGAGCGCGCCGAGCGCCTTGCCGCCGTACGCCTCGGTGACGAGCAGCGCGCGCTTGAACCCCGACACCTCGGTGAGCGGACGATCGAGCACGCCGATGCGGAGCAGGCGCAGCTCGGCGCACTTGTTCGCGTGGGCGAGGAACGCCGGCAGGTGCCGGAG
>DATLHR010000623.1:0-11650 GCA_035539815.1 Kofleriaceae bacterium | reverse complement strand
GTCCCTGGCCGATCACCTCGGCCTCGATCTCGAAGCGATAGGTGCCGTCGGCGCTCGTCGCGCCCGACGCGAGGCGGCGATCGCCGGCGACCAGGTAGACGGCCGCGCGCGCGACGGGCTTGGCGTCACCGTCGGTGACCTTGCCCGTGACGACGAGGTCGTCCTCGTAGGCGAGGCTCGCCGACGACAGGGTCATCGTGGTCGACGAGCTCTCGACGAGGTCGAGCGTGACCTCCGCGGTGGCGGGCTGGTGCAGGTCGTCGCCGGCGAACGAGGCGCGGACGCGGCGCGTGCCCGCGCCCCCGGCCTCCGCGCGCGTGACGGTGAACGGCGTGTCGGTGGCGACGGTGCGCAGCTTCGCGAGCTCCTTGTCCGTCGGGGCGCCGGCGAAGATGTCGATCGGCAGCTGCATCGGCTGCTCGTTGGCGGTCGCGTGCACGGTCAAGGTCGGCGGGGCGCCGGCCTGTTTCGGCTCGTCGACGACGACGGAGAGCGTCACCTGCGTACGCGACGGGTCGACGGTGATGGTCAACGTCGAGGCCTCGAGCAACGCGCTGCCGCCGAAGCGGAGCTGGAGCTGCTGAGGCCCGGTGGCGGCGGCCACGTTGACGCGGAACCTTCCGCTCGGCCCGGTGGTCGCCAGGATGGAGCTGCCGTTGAGACCGATGTCCACCACCTGGCCGGCGATGCCGTCTCCGGTCAGCTTGTCGAGCAGCTGGCCCGAGACCTCGGCGAGACCCTCGGACGTCAGCTGGACGTGATCGAGCTGGAACGAGGTCTGTGCGCGGATGTCGATGGTCGGGGCCGCCGTCGCGGGAATCGCGTTCATCGCCACGCCAGCGACGATCAGCAAGACCCCGAGACGCATCCGAAAGGTGATAGCACGCTGCCGATGTCATAGGGGTGATCCACCCTGCGCCCCGGAGTCACATGCGCATCAAGCGAGTCGAGATCATCGGCTTCAAGTCGTTCTGCGATCGAGCGGTCGTCAACATCAGCGAGCAGATCACGGGCGTGGTCGGCCCGAACGGGTGCGGCAAGTCGAACATCGTCGACGCGATCCGCTGGTGCATGGGCGAGCAGAGCGCCAAGCACCTGCGTGGCAAGGCGATGGAGGACGTGATCTTCGCCGGCTCGGAGTCGCGCGGCCCAGCGCCCATGGCCGAGGTGTCGCTCACGTTCGACGACGTCGGGTTCTCGCACGAGAAGCTGGAGCTCGCGCGCCACAGCGACGAGGCGGAGACCGAGCGCGCGCTGGCGGCGCTCGCGCCGGATGAGGCGGGCGAAGAGCCCAAGCTCGAGGGGGCGCAGCCCGCCGTCGAGGGCGCGATCGAGCAGATCGAGGCGCTGCCCGAGCAGCCGCCGATGCCCGCCCCGGGTGAGAGCCTCGTCGATCAGCCGGCCACTGTCGGCACCTGGATCGATGCCGAGGGCAGGTCGATCGCATCGCCCACGGAGGAGGTCGCGCAGCTGCTCGCCGACCAGCCGCCGGAGTTCGACTTCGCGCGCTACACCGAGGTCACGATCACGCGCCGGCTGTATCGCGACGGCACGAGCCAGTACTACATCAACAAGACGCCGTGCCGGCTGCGCGACATCACGGACTTCTTCCTCGGTACGGGCGTCGGCACCAAGGCGTACGCGATCATCGAGCAGGGTCGCATCGGTCAGATCGTGAGCGCGCGCCCGGGTGATCGCCGCGCGATCATCGAGGAGGCCGCCGGCATCACGAAGTTCAAGGCCAAGAAGAAGGCGGCCGAGAAGAAGCTCGATCAGACGCGGCAGAACCTCATGCGCGTCTCGGACATCGTCGCCGAGCTCGACAAGCGCATGGGCACGCTGCGCCGGCAGGCGCAGAAGGCCGAGCGCTTCCGCAAGTACAAGGCGGAGATGAAGGACATCGAGCTGTGGAAGGCGGCGCACCGCTGGCTCGAGCTGTCCAGCGAAGGCAGCCTCGTGTCCGGCCGGCTCACCGAGGCGCGCACCGAGCTCGAGGACGCGCGCACCGCGTGGACCGCGAAGGACGCGCACGTCGTCGCCGAACGCGCGGAGCTGTCGATCGAGGAGCGGCGCCTGGTCGGCATCGAGCACGGCCTGCACGAGCTCGACAACCGCATCCGGCTCGGCGAGAGCAAGATCGGGTTCGAGCGGCGCGAGGCGGATGACCTCGACGCGCGCAGCACCGGCTCCAAGCTGGAGATCGAGCAGATCGCCGAGCAGCGCGCGCGCGGCGCGGAGGAGCTCGCGCTGCGGCAGGGCGAGCTCACCGAGCTCGAGGCCGAGGTCACGCGCGAGGCGGCGGATGTCGCGGAGCGCGAGGCGGCCGCGGGCGAGGCCAAGCAGATGCTGGCCAACGCGCAGGGCCGGCTCGACGAGGCGCGCGCCGAGCTCGGCGCCCGGCGCACGGAGATCGCGACGACGACCACGCAGCTCGACGCGCTCACGCGCCGGCGCGAGGAGGCAGAGCGCCGCTTCGAGCGCGTGATGACCGAGACCGAGCAGCACACGGAGCGGCTGCGCGAGCTCGACCGCGAGCACCGCCGCGTCGACGGCGCGCTCGCCGAGCTGCGGCAGACGCGGCTCGACCTCGGCAACCAGAACCAGGGCTTCGAGGCCCGCCGTGACGTGCTCGCCGACGAGGTCGCGCGCGGCGAGGCGGAGGTCGAGACGCTGCGCACCGAGCTGCATCGCCGGACGTCGCGCCTGACCTCGCTCAAGGAGATCCAGGATCGCTACGAGGGCTTCGCGCGCGGCACGCGCGCCGTGATGCAGGGCACCGACGCGATCGCCGAGCGCGGATTCCAGGACGATGACATCCGCGGTGTCGTCGCCGACGTCGTCCGCGCGTCCGAGCACCTCGAGGTCGCCGTCGAGGCGGCGCTCGGCGATCGCCTCGGTGGCGTGCTCGTCACCCAGCCCGAGGTCGGCCTGGCCGCCGTCGGGTTCCTCAAGCAAGGCGGCGGCGGGCGCAGCGCGTTCGTGCCGGTCATGCATCATGCGGGCGCGACGTCCGCGTTCGAGGTCGAGGACCGCAGCGAGCTGGTCGCGGCGATCCAGAGCGTCGGTGATGGCACGGGCGGCGTGCTCGGACGGATGTCGGAGCTGGTCGCGTTCGCGGACGGCTACGCCGAGGTCGGCAAGCGCCTGCTCGGGCGCACCGTCGTGGTCGAGGACCTCGACCGTGCGCTGCGCATGCACCAGGAGGGCGTCACCGATCGCCTGGTCACGCTCGACGGTGACGTCGTCGATGCCGACGGCGTGGTGTCGGGCGGCTCGCGCGATGCACAGGGCGCCGGCGTGCTGGCGCAGAAGCGCGAGATCCGCGACCTCGAGGAGATCGTGGGCCGTCTCGAGCACGACCTATCCGAGGCGATGACGCGCCTGGTGACCGCGAAGACCGAGCACAAGCAGGTGCTCAAGGCGCTCGAGGGGCTGCGCACGCAGGTCCACGAGGGCGAGCTCGCGATCATGGGGCACGAGAAGGACGAGGCCCGGCTCCGTGCAGACCTCGAGCGCCACCGCGACCGCCTCGGGCAGCTCGCGACCGAGCAGCTCGAGCTCGAGGACCGGCTGCGCAGCATCGGCGGCGACGAGCAGTCGACCCGCGAGCGCCGCGAGGCCGCCGAGGCCCGCATCGACGAGCTCGAGCGTGCGCAGCTCGACCTCGCGGCCGAGGTCACCGCGCACCGCGACCGCCTCGACGAGCTGGCCGCCGTCCTCACCGAGGCGCGCATCCGCGCCGCGCAGCTCGGCGAGAAGCGCGCCGCTGCCGAGGCCTCCGCGCTGCGCCTCGCGCGCACCGACGGCGAGCTCGCCGCTCGCAGCGAGCGCCTCACCGCCGAGATCGATGACGCCGCCCGCCGTGCGCTGACGCTGCGCGAGGGCTGCGATGCACTCGCCGCCGAGCTCGCCGAGGTGCGCGAGCGCCGCGAGGCCGAGGGCCGTGCGCTCGACGAGGGCCGCACCGGCTACCAGGCCCGGTTCGACGCGATGACCGAGGTCGAGATGGATGCGCGCGAGCTCCGCACGCGCGCGGACAAGCTGTCCTCGGAGGTCAACCAGCTCGAGCTGCGCGACGGCCAGGTCAAGATGACCCGCAAGGTCGTCGAGGATCAGATCGACGAGCGCTACCAGCTCGCGATCCCCGACATCATCCACGACTACCACCAGCGGCCGCAGATCACCGAGACCGACGAAGGCCGCCTTTCCGAGCTGCGCGAGCTGCTCGATCGCATGGGCACCGACATCAACCTCACCGCGATCGAAGAGTTCGCGGACGTCAACCAGCGCTTCGAGTTCCTCTCCGCCCAGAAGATCGACCTCGAGCGCGCGGTCGATCAGCTGCAGCGCGCGATCGACAAGATCAACAAGACCAGCCGCAAGCTGTTCAAGGACACCTTCAACTCGGTCAACGCGACCTTCAAGGAAGTGTTTCCGCGCCTGTTCCGCGGTGGCCAGGCGGCGCTCTCGCTCTCGGGTGGCGAGGACGTCGACCTGCTCGAGGCCGGTGTCGAGATCATGGCGCAGCCGCCGGGCAAGAAGAACACGACCGTCGACCAGCTCTCCGGCGGCGAGAAGGCGCTCACCGCGGTCGCGCTCGTGTTCTCGATCTTCCTGATCAAGCCGTCGCCGTTCTGCATCCTCGACGAGGTCGACGCGCCGCTCGACGAAGCCAACGTCGATCGCTACAACGAGCTCGTCCGCGAGATGACGGATCGCTCGCAGTTCATCGTGATCACGCACAACAAGCGCACGATGGAGTCCGCCGACAACCTGTACGGCGTGACCATGAAGGAGCCGGGCGTCTCGATGCTCGTCTCGGTCAACCTCAACAAGCTCGGCGCCAAGGCCGGCTCCGCAACCTCTGGGTCCGGCTCCAGCTCCAGCTCGGGGCAGGGCGGACACACGACGCAGACCGCGTCGGCCTGAGCCTCGGCGCGCGCGCTCCGGCGCCGCGGCTGTACGCCCGACGGACCTTTAGATTAGCTAGTAGCCCGAGGGCCGCATCGGCTGTCGCTCCTGCATGCGACTCCGCTCGCGCACGCGCACCCCGGCCGACGTCGACGGCTCCTCGAGTGCGTCATAGTCGACGATCTGGCGCTCCTCGCGGCGGCGCTTGAGATAGCGCATCAGCACGATCGACCCGGCGATCGCGGCGCTGATCGCGACCACGCCGATCACTGCGCGCCGCGGTCCCACCCGTCGCGCGATGACCACCGTGTTGTCGCCGACCCGGCGCGCGAGCGCCGCTGTCCCACCGCCCACGCGCCTCGCGAAGCTCGACGTCTCGTGCCCGAGATTGGAGACAAGATGCCGCCTGTCTGCCTTCAGATGCCGTCTATCTGCCTTCATGCCCGCGAGCGACTGCATCGCACGTGCCCGCTCTCCGTCGGCCTACGTGCCGACGGGCTCGACGAGCAAGGCCTGACGGACCGTGCCGATGCGCCGCGCCCAGACGCCCGCGAGGCACCCGCGGCCATCGTGACGCCGAGGCCGAGGCAGAGCCGAGCCCCGAGTCCGAGTCCGAGTCCGAGTCCGAGTCCGATGCCGATGCCGATGCCGATGCCGAGTCCGAGCCCGAGTCCGAGCCCGAGTCCGAGTCCGACGCCGACGCCGACGCCAATGCCGACCTCGTCCCGGCGTGCTGTCGCCGAGCCCGGTGCTGACGTCGCGTGCGCCCAGACGCCCGCGAGGCACCCGCGGCCATCGTGATGCTGACGCCGAGACCGACGCCGACGCGGATGCCGACGCCGATGCCGATGCCGACGCGGATGCCGATGCCGACGCGGATGCCGATGCCGACGCCGACCCCGATGCCGCTCGTACCGGTTCCGGTTCGCCGAGGTCCGCTCGCACACGAGCCGGCGCACGCGTGGTGCGGGCACGAGATGACGTGGCGAGCGGGCGTGGCCACGACTCGCCGTGGGCGCGAGCAGCGGCGTGCGACGACCAACTCGGTGTTTCCCTTAGCGAGCAGGCGCGCCGTGCGGTGGCATGGATGGTGCGAGGGGCGTCACTCCCACGAGGAGGGGAGATGCGATCGATCGTTGTGGCGCTGCTCGCCGCATGTGGTGCGAGCGAGCCGAGCCCGAAGGACCTGGACCCGAGCTGGACGTTGCTGATGCAGGATGAGCCTGCGGCGTTGTTGTCGGTGTGGGGGACAGGGCCGGATGATATGTGGGTCGCCGGCGGGCGGTCGGTAATCGATGGCGCGCCGACGGTGCTGCACGATCGCGATGGGTGGACGCGCGTCGATGCGGGCGTACCGGGCGGCGATCTATGGGCGGTGTTCGGGTTCGAGGGCGGGGATGTGCTGTTCGCGGGCGCGAACGGCACGATCGTGCGCTACCGCGATGGGGCGTTCACGCCGATGGCGACGCCGCGCACAGGGACGATCTTCGGGCTCTGGGGCACCGGGCCCGACGACGTGTGGGCGGTCGGTGATGGTGGAACCGCGGGCGCCATCGTGTGGCACTACGATGGCGCGAGCTGGACGGAGCCCGCGCTGCCTGCGGACGTGGCGCGCACCGTGTTCAAGGTGCACGGGCAGAGAGCCGACGACGTGTGGATGTCGTGCGCGGATGGCAGCGCGTTGCACTGGAACGGCAGCGTCATCGAACGCGAGCTGACCGGTGTGACGGCCCCGCTGTTCTCGATCGTGACGACGCCGCAGAGTGTGGTCGTCGCGGGCGGGTTTCCGGGTGAAGGGATGATCGTCGAGCGGACGACGCAGTGGGCGAGCCCGGTGCCGGCGGTGCCTGCGCGCTGGCGCGGTCTCGCAGCGGGCGAGGGCGAGACGGTGTACGTCGTCGGCGAGGGCGGCCTGGTCGCGAAGCGCGCGCAGGGCGCATGGGCCATCGTCGATCAGCGCCTCACACAGGAGAACTTCCACGCCGCGTGGGTCGATGAGGTCGGCGGGCTGTGGGCGGTGGGCGGCGACTTCGACCGCGTGCCGCTCACCGCACGGGGCGTCTTTACCTATTTCGGAACGGACTCGATCAGCGAGGTACAGCCATGAAGGCGAACAAGCTTGGTTTCGGAGCGACGATCGTCGCGTGCACGTTGATCGCGGGCTGCGGCACCGACCCGCAGGAGTTCACGCCGTGGGTGCTCGAGGAGCTCGCGCCGGCGCAGGGCTTCTCGCTGCGAGTCCCCGAGTTCGAGGTGCCGCCGGGGCGCGAGAGCCAGAACTGCTACTTCGTGCACGTGCCCGATCTCGCGGGCGGCGAGGACCTGTGGATCGATCGCGTGGTCAGCGCGATCAACCCGGGCAGCCACCACATGAACGTGTTCCGCGTGAAGACGATCAGCGGGCTCGATCCGGCCGCGGGTGAGCCGATCAAGCTCGGCGCGTACGACGCGACGGTGCTGTACGGCTCCGACGAATACGCCACGCACCCGTGCTGGGACAGCGCGAACTGGGCCGACTGGCCGCTGATCGCGAACTCGCAGAACTCCGCGGTCGGCGAGCCGATCACCGACTGGCAGCTGCCCGAGACCGCGGCGATCCGGCTGACGCCGGGCGAGCTGCTGATGGTGCAGACGCACTACGTGAACAGCACCGAGCAGCCGACGACGTTCGGTGCGCGCGTCGGTATCAACTTCCACCGCTTTGCGCGCGCGGGGGCGCCGGTCGAGATGGGCAGCCTGTTCGCGACGCAGCAGAACATCCGCATCTGCGCGAGCACGCCCAACGTGAGGTACTCGGGGACGTGCCGGTTCCCGAACGCGGTCACCATCACGGCGGCGAACGGCCACTTCCACAGCCGCGGGCGCCGGTTCGCGATGTACTCGTGGGAAGGAACGTCGGCGACGCACCCCGACGACGCGAGCATGTTCTACGAGAGCACCTCGTGGGACCACCCGGAGATGGCCACGGACCTCGGCCTTCAGGCTGCGCAGGGCACGGGGATGTGGTGGGACTGCGAGTACGGGTGGACGCCGCCCACCGTGATCACGTGTGACGAGGTGAACGCGAAGGATCCGCTGCAGGAGAACGACTGCTGCTACACGTTCGGCGGCAACACCGACGTGGGCGAGCACTGCAACGTGTTCCTCTACTACTACCCGAAGGCCGACACGGACGTGTTCTGTCTATGAGCGTGCGCACCGCGGCCGCACTCGCGCTCGTGCTGGTCACCGGCTGTTCGGATGGGGGCGGCGGTGATGCACCCGTCGACGCACTCGTGCGCTGTCCACTCGGCGATCCGGCGGCCGCGCCCGAGATGGAGATCGTGCACCTCGACGCCGACCTCACGGTCGTCGAGACGATGCCCGACGCCGAGGTGCCGCTGATCGTGCCCCCGCAGGGCGGCTGGATCCTGATGCTCGGCGTGCGCGCGACCAACATCGATGGCTGCCAGCTGAACCTCACGACCTCGTTCCGCGACGTCGATGACCCCGCGATCATCAAGCTCGATCAGCGCCCGGCGAAGCTCGAGCCCACGAGCGACGGGTGGGGCATCTCGACGCCGAGCACGGTCGGCAACCTCCCGATCTGTCCGCAGGTGACCGCGCTGCGCGACCTCTACGATCAGCCGTACGTCGTGACCGTCGCGATCGAGGACATCGATGGCAAGCGCGCGTCGCGCGACCTCACGATCATTCCGACGTGCCCGGCCGGCGATCCGCGCTGCACGT
The DNA here is from genome assembly GCA_035539815.1 of Kofleriaceae bacterium. Taxonomy (GTDB): domain Bacteria; phylum Myxococcota_A; class Polyangia; order Haliangiales; family Haliangiaceae; genus JABFXX01. The sequence goes on along the minus strand of DATLHR010000623.1, from coordinate 3,010 downwards.
GCGAGTGCGATCGCGACTACGTGCTCGGCGGACCGTGTCCACCTGCCGCGCGGTAACGACTACGGTGCGCCGCGCTCGGCCCGCTCGACCATCCCGGTCCAGCTTGCCTCGTCGTGTGCTGCGCGCTCCTGCCAACCGGCGCGGACGGTGCCGTACGTGTCGTGCGGTCCACGTCGATTGGTCGGCGCCTGCGGTGAGCGTGAGCGACTTTCCAGACGAGGCGCTTCATGCCTCCCAGTGCGAGCCGCGCCCTCGAGGTCGCAAACTTTCGCCTAACCTGCGTGAATCACTCCTCGGGGCAGCCGCCGAGCCCGAAAATCGGGCCCGAAGTGCGCCATGCTGGTTGGGTGGCGACCCCGAAGGTGCCGAGCGCGACGCGAAGGGACGAGCTGCTCGCCGAGCTCGCGGACCTGGTCGCGCGCGGTGGTGCCGAGTCGCTGCTCGCGCCGCCGGTGACGCCCGGGCTCGCGGCGTTCCCCGAGCCGTGGCGGCCGACGCGGGGTGGAGCGATCGGGCTGCTGCGGCGGCTCGCGTGGCATGCAGGGAACCCGCGTGCGGTGCGCGTGATCGAGGAAGCCCAAGGCGCGCCACCGACGGAGCGCAAGCCCGCCACCCGCGCGGGGCTGACCGTCGTGACGGCGAAGGAGATCGTGTTCCGCATCGAGTTCCTGGGCGCCGACGACGTCGCCGGAACGCTCGCGCACGAGATCGGTGTGGCGCACGCCGTCGCGAATCGTCGCGGCATCTCGGATCCGTATCGCGCGGGTGACGGCCCCGAGCGTCTCGTCGAGGAGGGTGACCTCGAACGCGGATCGATCGCGACCGTGTACCTCGGGCTCGGGGTGGTGGCGATCAACGCGGCGTTCCAGCAGTACAGCCGCGGTGGACGCTTCAACGGCGGCTACGAGCCACTCGAATACGACGTCTTGCGCGCGGGTTACGTCCCGATGTCCGAGCTCGCGTTCCTGCTCGCGGTGCAAGCGGCGGTGCGCGGCGCGGCCGTCCCCGGCGGCCTTTCACCGCCACAGCGCGACGAGGTCACGAGCTGGCTCGGCGAGCTGCGCGATCGCGCGGGCGAGCTGAAGGAGCGGCTCGGCATCGCCGACGACGCAGAGGTCCCGGTGGCGCGTCCGCTGGTGGTCGCGTTCGACGATGTCGATCTGGACGACGTCGCCGAGGTCGCGCGACCTGACGCGTTCCGCTGGCGCACGCACCGTGGTGGCCTCGGGTTCTTCGCGGGTGCGGTGGTCGGCGCCGGGGCAGGGATGATGGTAGCGATGCCCTCCGCGATGCTCGGCATCGTCGTGGGCACCGCTACGGTGGGGCACTTGATCGGGCGGCGGGTGCTCGTACCGCGGTGCTCCGCGTGCGCGACCGTCGTCCGGGCAGGTGCGCCTACGTGTGGCCACTGCGGTGCCGCGCTGCGTGGCGACATCGACCACTTGAACGATCGGCTCGAAGCCGAAGAGCGACTGCGCGAAGACTGAGGGTGTAGGCCTGCGCGGCACACGCAGCTGTAATCGAGTCCACACGTGCGAGTCTGTGCATGTACGCAGAGCGCGGCGCGAGCGGCACAGTTCGCGAGTTGTCGACGAGGAATTCGATCTCTTCTCGGAGAATTTCGGGCCTTTTTCGTGACGCGTCAGCTGCGAGTTGATAATTTTAAGGTGGGCGTTTCATCGGCCACAGGAGGGACGAAATGAGCACGCTGAACGAGATCGCGAATCGGCACGGGCGGGACCGGTGGAAGGATGCGCTGTTCATCGGAGCCGCGGTGCTGTTGACCGCGCTCGCGATCGGCTCGGTGACCTCCAAGGCGGCGGGCAAGAACAGCCCGTCGACCTGGACCGTCACGGTGGTCGAGAGCGGCGTCGAGATCGCGCGCTAAAACCGGCGCTACGTCGCGCTACGCCGCACGCCGCGGACGGCCGATGAGGCGGTCCAGGTTGTCGGCGGGAGACCCTTCCAGCACCGTGATGCCGTGCCGCAGCAGGAGCTTGCGGCCGGGCTCGACGGCCGCGCGCTGCTCGCGAATGACGAGCTCGCGGACGCGCCGCGCGTGCGGCGTCGTGGCCGGCGGCAAGAACGCCTGGATCGACGGAACGATCACGACGACGCTGCCCGCTGCCTTGCGAAGGCGCGCGATGGCCCGGATCGCGCGCGCCTCGTCCTCGACGAAGCCCGCGAGGTCCGAGATCAGAACGACGACGTCGGGCCGACCGTGGGCGACCGCCCGCTCGACGGCGCGCGCGAGGCCCGCAGCGCGCTTGCCGTGCTCCCACGCCGAACGGTAGGGCAGCTCGATCCCGCGCAGGCGGCAGAACTGGCGCAGGGGGGCGAGCTGCGCGTCGTGCTCGACCACCGGCGCGAGCTTCGCGCGCTTGTCCTGCTTGTCCTTGTCCTGGCCGGCCATCAGGTCGATCAAGCGGCGGCACATCCGGCCCGTCGCGGCGACGTCGTAGAGCTGCCCATCGGGTCCGGCCTGGATCGAGTGCCACTTCGGGTCGTCGAGCGGCGGCGCGACCTTGATGCGGACGTCGATCGCCTCCTGGTGCGCGAGGTAGCGTGCGACGAGCGCGACGAGCTCGCCCGCGGTGACGTCGGTGAGATCCTCGTCGACGATCGAGCGCGTGTCGAGCAACCGATCGACGAGCTGAAGGTAGTGGTGGTACCCGGTGTCGGGGGCGAGCTCGACGGCCGTGCGCGTGTCGAAGCCGACGAGTCCGACACGATCGCTGTTGGCGATCGTCGCCTTCGCGAGCGCGGCCGCGCTGTCGCACGCCCAGTCGAGCGGTGTCCTGCCGAGCTGGCCCGCGCGCATGCCGGCGCCGAGGTCGAGCATCACGAGGTGCGTGGTCACGATCTCGTTCTCGAGGTCGCGCACCATCAGCTGCCCGCGGCGCGCGGTGGCCTTCCACGCGATGAACTTGAACGGGTCGCCGTGGCTATGCTCGCGCAGCTCGCGCAGCTCTCCGGACAGACCGCGCCGGCGCACGTGGTGGAGGCCGAC
>DATLHR010000622.1:0-5154 GCA_035539815.1 Kofleriaceae bacterium | reverse complement strand
CTGGCGGTTGGTGGTGACGACGTCGACGCGTGGGTTGGTGCGGATCGCGGTCTGCGCCGACTCGCGCAGCGACTGCGCGGACGCCGGCGTCGCCGCCGCGATGGCGACGCCGATCACCAGCGCGAGCGCGGTGGCGCGGGCCAGCGTCCGCACGAGCAGGCGCGCGATCGCCGCCGGGATGACGACAAAGCTCGACACGAGCACCACACCGACGGTCTTGACGGCGACCACGACGACCACCGCCGTCTCGACGAGCAACAGATACTCGAGCACCGCGACCGGCACACCGGAGATCGCGGCGAGCTCGGGATCGAAGATCGCGTACGCGAGCCGCGACCACAGCAGCATCGTCAGCACGAGCGCGACCACGGCGACCAGCACGACGACGATCAGCACCTCGGGCGTGACCGCGAGCATGTTGCCGAACAGGAGGCTCTCGACGTCGACCTGCCGGTCCTGCGCGGTGCGCAGCCCGAGGAACAGCACGCCGAGCGCGAAGCTGAACGAGAAGAACACGCCGGTCGCCACGTCGCCGCGCAGCTGCGTGCGACGCAGCACGTAGCCGATCCCGAGCGCGATCACCGCGGTGAACGGGATCGCGATCCACACCGCGTGGTCGACGGACGCGCCGAGGTAGAGCCCGATCGCGATGCCGCCGAACGCCGCGTGCGCGAGTCCGTCACCGAGGAACGCGAGCCCGCGCTGCACGACGAACACGCCGATCACCGCGCACACGGCGGCGACCGCGAGCGCCGCGATCATCGCGCGCTGCATGAAGTCGTACGCGAGCGGCGCGAGGAGCCAGCTCATCTACTCCTCGCCGGCGGGCTGTGCGTGGTGGTCGCCCGCGCCGAACGCGAGCGCGGTGAGCGACTCCTGGCCGAGCAGCTCGTGCGGCAGCCCCCAGCACAACAGGCGCCCTGCCTCCAGGTACATGATGCGCTCCGCGGTCTGCGCGACGGCCGCGAGGTTGTGGGTGACGAGGATCGCCGCGAGCTCGTCGGAGCGCGACAGGCCGGTCATCAGCTCGAGCAGCTCGGCCCGGCCACGCGCATCGACCCCGGCGGTCGGTTCGTCGAGGATGAGCAACGTCGGGTCCGTGACGAGAGCACGCGCGAGGAACACGCGCTGGGTCTCGCCGCCCGACAGGTCCGCGATCGGCGTGCCGAGCAGGTGCTCGCCGCCGATCTTCGCCAGCACCGTGCGCGCCCGCTCGTGCTCCTCGGCGCGGATCGAGGCGGGCCACGTGCCGCGCATCGCGGCGACGATGAGATCGACCGCGCGCGCCGGGAAGTCGCGGGCGAAGCCCTTGCGCTGCGGGACATAGCCGACGCGGCCGTCGATCGTGATCGCGCCCGCGCTCGTCGGGAGGAGGCCCATGATCGCCTTGAGCAGCGTGCTCTTGCCGGCGCCGTTGGGCCCGCACAGGCACACGAACTCGCCCTTCGGGATCCAGAAGCTGACGTCCTCGACGATCGTCTTGCCGCCGATCGCGATCGAGACGTGGTCGACGTCGAGCACGTGCGCGAGCGAGGGATCCGGGCGGGTCTGGGCCAGCGTCACCGCAGCACCGCCTCGAGCTGATCGGTGTTCCACCGCAGCAGGGCCTCGTAGTTGTCGCGGCCGCGCACGCCCCCGATCGGATCGAGCTCGCCGAGCGGAATGCCCGCCTCGGTCGCGATCATCTCGCCGGGCGCGCGATCGAGCTGGGGCTCGGTGAACACCGCCGCGGCTCCGGATCGCCGGATCGCCGCGAGCACCTCGGCGATGTACGGGGCCGTGGGCTCCTTGCCGGCGATCGGCTCGACGACCGCGGCGATCCGCACGCCGTAGCGCTGCGCGAAGTAGCGCATCGAGCCGTGGAACGTGACGATGGTGTGCTTCGACCACGTCTTGCTGCGCGCGGCGATCTCCTCGTCGAGCGCGCGCAGCTGCGTCTGCAGCATCCGAGCGTTGGCCTCGAACACGTCCGCGCCCGAGGGCTCGAGCGCGGACAGCTCGGCCTGGATGTGATCGACCACGCCCACCATGCGCTGCGGGTCGAGCCAGAAGTGCGGATCCGGTGCGCCGCCCTCGCCGTCGAGCGGCAGCGTCTCCACGCGTTCGCCGAGGCGCACGAGCTTCGCGACACCGGTGGTGCGCAGGACGGTCTCGGCCCAGCCATCCAGGTCGAGGCCGACGACCAGGCCGAGCGCCGCGCCGTCCAGCCGCGCGATCTCCTTGGGAGCCGGATCGTAGCCGTGCTCCGACCGCCCGGGCGGGAGCACGAGCTGCACGTCCAGCCGATCGCCGGCGATGCGCCGGGTGACGTCGTAGAGCGGGAAGATCGAGACCGCGACCTTGGGCTTGCCGCCTCCCCTGCCCTTGCTCCCGCAGCCCAGTGCGAGCACCAGGCTCACCGCCATCACCAACGCCCGCACCATCCCCAAAGCCTAGCCCACGGTGACGGTTTGGGCTGTACCGCCTCGCCGAGTGGTGTAGGTTGCGCCACCAACTTCGAGGTTAGAGATGCGTTCCTTGGCTTCTGTGCTTGCCCTCTCCAGCGCACTCGCGGGCTTTGCGGCGTGCGGCAACGAGAACGATCCGTCGGTCAGCGGCGTGTACCCCACCGCGGGGTTCATCGGTCGTGACCTGCGCGTCCAGATCTCCGGCGACGCGACGCACTGGGACCAGTCGACGACGGTCGACTTCGGGCCGGGCATCACGGTGAACGAGCTCTCTCTCGCGAGCGAGACCGCGCTGTTCGCCGAGATCACGATCGACGACACGGTGACTCCCGGCGTGCGTGATGTCGTCGTCAACGGCGACGAGAAGATCACGCTGAAGAACGCGTTCGAGATCGAGTCGCCGATCAGCCTGAGCTACGTCGGTACGCTCGCGCAGGGCTCGGTCGTGCAGCTCCAGATCGTCAACCACGACTTCGACACGCCGTTCGACACCACGACCACCGGCGACGGGTTCTTCACCCCGCTCGTCTACACGAACCTCAGCGTCACGCCGCCCGATGGCGTGAACATCCAGATCGGCAGCGCGACGGCGTACTCGCTGTCGGCGACGATGCTGATCGACGTCGAGGCGGGCGCCGGCCCCCTCGTCCTCGAGAGCGGCCCGGTGGGCGGCCTCATCACGACGTTCGCGTCGGGCGAGAGCATGGACATCCAGGCGCGTGCGCCGCAGCCGCTGACCTCCGGCACGCGCGCCGACGGCAGCATCTCGACGCCGTTCGAGAGCCACCTGTACGAGTTCACGACCAACCAGTCGCCGGCGCTCGGCGTCCTCCGTACCACCACCGACGACCCGGCGGCCGTGCCCGCCGTCGCGGTGCTCGGCAGCTCGGGCTCGTTCAACGAGCTCATCGATTACGCGCCGACGGTCTCGTTCGTCGCCGACGTCCCCCAGAAGGTCTACGCGATCGTGCTCGACCTCGACGGCCTCTCGGGCTACTCGTTCTCGCTGCACCCGTCGAGCGCGCAGCTCAACGTGGCGCAGGAGGCCGCGAGCAACGACACGTCGAACGCGGCGCAGACGCTCACGCTGCCCGCGCAGGTGACCAACGCGTCGCTGTCGTCGGACGCGGATGTCGACTGGTACAAGTTCACGGCCGCCGCCGGCGATGCCGGCAAGCGCATCCACGTCAAGACGTCGCCCGGCGACCAGCGCTGCGATCCGCTGATCGAGCTATTCACCGGCACCAACGCGGGCACCGCATTCGGCGATCCGAGCAGCGACGCCGACTACCACGAGGACCACGTCTCCGAGGGCACGATCTCGGCCGGCGCCACCTACTGGATCAAGGTCACGTGGTCGCCGGAGAGCACGTGGATGAGCGCGAACGACTCGTACAACGCGACCTTCTTCCTCGAGTAAGCGCCAGTAGTACGAACCGATGCCGGGCGTCGACGCCGAGATCGATCCGAACGTCGAGCTGCTCGCGGACATCCCGATCGCAGGTCCCGAGGAGGACCTGATGGACCTCGGCCGGCTGGCGCAGCGGCTCGTCGAGCTCGCGGTCGCCGCGCCGGTCACCGCGCCGCGGATGGTCGCCCTCACCGGGCCCTCCGGCGGCGGTAAGTCCTCGGTGCTGCGTATGGTGTCGTCGCTCCTCGCGGCGCGCCCCGACAACGCGCTCGCGACGCTCGACGCCGCGACCTATGCCAGCGCGCAGGGCGTGATGTCGGCGCTCGTCGCCGAGCTCACGCGGCTGTTCGCCTCGCTCGGGATGATCGAGACCTCGGACAAGGTCCGCAACACGCTCGCGAGCTACGGCGGCTTCGTCTCCGGCCTGGTCCGCCTCGCCGGCGTGAAGGTCGACGTCGCGGGTGCGCTCGAGCGCAGCCCCGAGGCCATGCGCGCCGAGATCGCGCAGAACCTCGAGCAGGCGCAGCGCCGGCTCGTCATCGTCATCGACCACGTCGATCGCCTCCCTCCCGCGGAGCTCGGCGCCGCGCTCGTGGGCCTGCGCATGTACGCGGCCATCCCGTACGTGGCGATCGTGATCGCCGCCGATCGCCACGCGCTCGCGACCCGCCCGTTCGCCGAAGGCGCGGACTGGCTCGCGTTCGAGCGCGTGGTCCAGGTCGAGCTCGCGCTGCCGCCGTGTGATCGGTTCCTGCTCGCGCGCGTGATGGTCGGCGGCCTCGAGCGCATCGGCACGCGCATCCGGCGCAACCTCGACGGGGCCTTCCGCCTGTTCGACCCCGAAGGCGGCCTCGGCCTCGATCTCGTCGAGACCCCGCGCGACGCCAAGCGCGCCATCAACGCACTCGCCGCCGCCCTCCCCCTCGTGCCGCGCCACGCCGACGTCGGCGACGCCGCGCTCGAGATCGTGCTGCGCGTGCTGGTTCCCGAGATCGACGGCGTGCGCCTCCAGGCCCGCAAGCGCACCCGTGACCCGAACGCCCTCTACGCCGAGCTTGTCCACAAGCTCGGGGGCCATCGCCAGCTCGAGTCCGCGCGCAATGCGCTCCGCGCCCTCCTCTTCGGCTAACGCGGCTCACGCGATCAGATCGGGCAGCTCGTTCGCGTCGTCGTGGGCGAACGGGAACGCGACGGCGAGCGCGGCGGCGAGCAGCGCGACGGCATCGACGATGCCCTGCGTGCCCTCGCCGCGCGCGCATGCGGCCGCGACCAGGGCCGCCGTGCGCTCGTAGATCG
>DATLHR010000621.1:0-19371 GCA_035539815.1 Kofleriaceae bacterium | reverse complement strand
GGCGCTGCCCGAGCCGCTGCTGCGCCGGTTCACCGAGCGGTTCGGCGCCGAGGTCTACGACGGCATCGGCAGCGCGGTGCTCAGCGTACGGCCGCGCGCCATCGCGTGCGCGAGCGTGTCGCACCGCTTCGGCATCGCGGGCACCGGTACGTCGGCTTCGGGATCGTCGCCAGTCGCAGCGTCCGGCGCCAGCAGCACGACCTTGAGGTGCGGCAGGTCTACGAGCGACGGCGCGAGCGCGTTCGCGACGGCAGGCGTCGTGATCAGCACCTGGGCCTTGATGTACTCGAGCGTGTAGCGAAGATCATCGGCCGGCGCGATCGGGTTGCCCATCGCCAGTACACCACCCGCGGCCAGCGTCCCGAAGATGCCCCACGCGAACGGCGGAATGTCGGGCAGCACGATGTAGACCCGATCTTCGGGGCGCAGCCCGGCGTCGACGAGGTAGCGGGCCAGCGCGCGCGCTCTCTCCGCGACCTCGGCGTAGGTCCACGCGCGATCGCCGAAGCGCAGCGCGACCTTGCCGCCCTTCCCTTCGCGCTCGCGGTCGAACAGGAAGTAGTCGGCGAGGTTCAAGTCCTCCGGGAACGTCACCGTGCTCGTCATCCTCATTTTCCTTGCGCCAACGCGCGCCCGATGATCGTGCGCTGGATCTCGCTCGTGCCCTCGTAGATCCGCAGCGGCCGCACGGCGCGATACAGGTGCTCGACGACGGCGCCCGCCATCACGCCGCGTCCACCGAACAGCTGCACCGCACGATCGATGACGCGGCTCGCGGCCTCCGTGGCGCCGAGCTTGGCGATCGAGACCTCGGTGGTCACGCGGCCTTGCGTGGTGTCCTTCGCATGCGCGGCGCGCAGGACCAGCAGTCGCGCCGCATCGAGGTCGACGACCATGTCCGCGAGGTGCGCCTGCACCAGCGGCTGCTCGGCGAGTGACTTGCCGAACTGCTTACGCGCCCGCACGAACGCGAGCGCCTCGTCGAGCGCGCGGCGCGCCATCCCGACCGCCGCGGCGCCGACCGACACGCGGAACGCATCCAGCGTCTGCATCGCGAGCTTCATCCCCTGCCCCACCTCGCCGATCCGCGTGCTCGCCGGCACGGTCACGCCGCGCAACGCGAGCGCTCCGATCGGATGCGGTGCCGTCGCCTCGAGCGGCTGCACCATCATCCCGGCCGCATCGAGCGGCACCCAGAACGCGGTGAGCCCTTTCACGCCGAGCGCGGGATCCACCGTCGCGATCACCGTCGCGTGATCGGCGATGCCGAGGTTCGAGATGAACAGCTTGTCTCCGTCGAGCCGATACCCGCCCTCGACCTCCGTCGCGCGCGTCGAGATCGCTGCGACATCGGACCCCGCCTCGGGCTCCGTCAACGCGAACGCGGCGATCCGATCACCACGCGCAAACGCGGGCAGCGCCGCTCGCTGCTCAGCCGACCCCGCGAGATAGATCGAGTGCGTCCCGAGCCCCTGCACCGCGAACATGGAGTCCGCCCGCGCCGACACGTAGCCGAGCATCTCGCGCACCAAGCACAGCGCACGCGTATCGATCGCCGCCCGCGGTACCGCGTGCGCGAACAGGCCGGTCTCTCCAAGAGCACGGGCCGCCGCACGATCACGGGCCGCCTCCTCGGAGCCGCGCTCCGCGGCCTCGAACGCGGGAACCGCCGCGCGCAGCTTCTCCGCGAGCGCGCCATGCGACGCGTCGAAGAACATCGGCAGGTCGTCGGAAGAGAGCTTCACGGGGACAGCTTCTCGGGGGCGCCTTTGAACTTCGCCGGGCGCTGCTGCTTGAACGCCTCGTGCGCCTCCGCGAAGTCCGGGTGCTGCATGCACAGGGCCTGGGCCTGGGCCTCGGCCTCGATCGCTTCGGCGAGCGCCATGGTGTGCTCGCTCTCGATCATCTGCTTGGTCATCGCGTGCGCGAACGCCGGCCCGGCGGCGAGGCGCGCGGCCCACTCCTGGGCCATGGTCACGCAGGCGGCGGCGTCGGGCACGACGCGATTGACGAGGCCGATCGCGAGCGCGCGGTCCGCGAGGATGATGTCGCCAAAGAACAACAGCTCCGAGGCGTGGCCGAGGCCGACGATGCGGGGCAGCAGGTACGTGATGCCCATGTCGGCGCCGCACAGGCCGACCTGCGGGAAGATGAAGCCGAACTTCGCGTTCGCCGCGGCGATGCGGAAGTCGCTCGCACACGCGATGACGGCGCCCGCGCCGACGGCGGTGCCGTTGACCGCAGCGACGATCGGGCGCTTGCACGCGCGCATCGCTTCGATCAGGCGGCCGGTCGCGCGGGTGAACGCGAGCAGCGCGGGCGTCTCGCGTCCGAGGAGGTGCTTGATGATGTCGTCCTGATCGCCGCCCGAGCAGAAGCCGCGGCCGCGCCCGGTGATGACGATGGCGCGGATCTCGTCGAGCCGAGCGAGCTGCTCGAACGTCTCGGCGAGCTCTTGATAGACCTCGAACGTGAGGGCGTTGAGCCGCTTCTCGCGATCGAGGGTGATGGTGGCGACGCCGCGCGCGACGTCGAAGGCGAACGAGCGAGGGGTGGGCAAGGTCATGGTGCGGCTCCGAGGTACGCGACGGTCTGGATCTCGACGAGCGCCTCGGGCTCGACGAGCTGGGTGACGCCGACCAGCGCCATCGCCGGGAAGTGACGGCCCATGCGCTCGCGCCACGCCGCGCCGAGCTGCTTCTGCGCCGCGCGATACCCAGGGATGTCGGTGACGAACACGGTCATCGATGCGATGTCCTCGACGCGGCCGCCCGCGGCGGTGACGACGGCGAGCACGTTGTCGAGCGTCTGCGCGAACTGTGCGACGAGGTCGTGCGCGCGAAACACGAACCGGCCCGTCGCTTCGTCGTGGACCCACCCGATCTGTCCGCCGACGTGCAGCGCGCGGCCGGCGCCGACGCGCCCGTTGGAGTAGCCCTTCGGCTGCGGCCAGCCGGCGACCAGGACGTCCTCGTTGCTCACTTGAGCACCGCCCCACCGTCGATGACGATCGTCTGACCGTGGATGCCGCGCGCTTCGTGCGCGCACAGCATCAGCGCGGCATGCGCGACCTCGGCCGGCTCGATCATCCGGCGCTGCGGGCTCATGTTCGCGAGCGATGCGCGTGCCTCGTCGAGCGAACGGCCGGTCTTGTCCGCGATGCGCTGGACGGCGGTCGCGCTCATGTCGGTCTCGACCCAGCCCGGGCACAAGGCGTTGATCGTCACGCCGGTGCGCGCGAGGTCGATCGCGAGCGCGCGGGTCATGCCGACCATCGCGTGCTTCGCGGCGCAGTACGCCGCCGTGTAGCCGTAGCCGCTGACCCCGGCGTTGGAGGCGATGTTGATGACGCGGCCCCAGCCGGCCTTGACCATCGCCGGGACCAGGGCGCGCGTGACGCGGAACGGCGCGGTCGCGTCGAGCTCCATGATCCGGTCCCACAGCGCGTCGGTCGTGCGCTCGAGCGCCGCACTCTCGGCGGCGCCGGCGTTGTTGACCAGCACGTCGACGCGGCCGAGGTCGGCCAGGGTGCGATCGGTCGCCGGGCGATCCATCAGATCGAGCTCGAGCGCGGTGCCACCGAGCTCGCGGGCGACCGCATCGATCGACGCCCGGGTGCGCCCGCACACGACGACGCTCGCCCCGGCGCTCGCGAGCGCGCGCGCGATCGCCGCGCCGATGCCGCGCCCGCCACCCGTGATCAGCGCGCGCCTACCTGCGAGGATGCCGCTCATGCGCCCGGGTATACCGCGCGCGCGGAGCCGATCACAGCACCTGGGCCAGCGCCTCCGCGAGCGCCTCGGGGCTGAACGGCTTGCGGACCAGCCGCACGGTCTTGCTCACGATCCCGTGCGTCAGAATCGCGTCGTCCTGGTACCCGCTGATGAAGATCACCGGGAGCTCGGGGCGCGCGCGGACCGCGACCTCGGCGAGCTCGCGGCCGTTGCGCCCCGCCATCACGACGTCGGTCAGCAGCACGGACACCGGCTGCGAGACGTCCGCGAGCACCGCGGCCGCGGCCTCGCTCGACGCGAACTCGCGCACCGTGTACCCCAGGTAACGCAGGCTGCGCGCCGTGGCGTTGAGCACCAGCGCGTCGTCGTCGACGAGCACGATCACCGTGTCGGCGCTCGCGACGACCCGGCTGCCGGAGCTGGGTGGTGTCGGCGCGCGCGGTGCGGGCGGCAACATCAACGTGATCGTCGTGCCCGCGCCCACGGTCGATGCGATCGAGAACGTTCCTCCGGTGCCCTCGATGATCGACTTCACGGTCGACAGCCCGAGCCCGGTGCCGGTCGACTTCGTCGTGAAGAACGGCTCGCCCGCGCGCGCGAGCGTCTCGGCGTCCATGCCGCGACCGTCGTCCTCGACGCGGATCTCCGCGCCACCACCCGCCAGCCGGCGGGCGCGGACCGTGATCCGACCGCCGGTGCCCGGCAGCGCATCCCGCGCATTCACGACGAGGTTGAGCAGCACCTGCATGAGCTGGCCGTCGTCGATCCGTACCAGCGGCAGCTCGCTCGCGAGATCGAGCACGAGCTCGACGTCGGAGCTGACGAGACGCCGGACCAAGCGCAGCGCCTCGCGCACCACCGTGCCGAGCTCGTGCACGCGCGGATCCGCGTGCTGCTTGCGCGAGAACGCGAGCAGCTGCGAGGTCAGCGCGCCCGCGCGATCGGTCGCCTCGCTGATCGTCGAGAGCAGCTCGGCCGCTTCCGCACTTGCGGTGTTGCGGCCACGCAACAGGTGCACGGACGTACCGATCGCGGTCAGCAGGTTGTTGAAGTCGTGCGCGACGCCGGCCGCGAGCCGTCCCACGACGCGCAGCTTCTCCGCCTCGACGAGCCGCCCCTCGATCGCGCGCCGCTCCGTTAAATCCTCGGCCGCGCACAGCACCATCACGCCGTCTTCGCGGACCAGGCGCTGCACGGTGACGCGCACGAGGCGCGGACCGTTGCCCTCGCTCTCGAGCGCGAGCTCGACGGGCCCCGCCGTGCCATCGCGACGCGCGGCCGCGAGCAGCTCGGCGAGCGCCGCCGGCATCGGCGCGAACACCGGACGCATCGCGGCGCACGCGCGGTTCTGCTCGACCAAGCGATCGTGCGGATCGAACATCACCAACGCCGCCGGCGACGCCTCGAACAACGCGCGCAGCTCCGCCCGCGAGCGCTCGAGCTCCGCGAACGCCGCCTCGCGCGCGCGTCGATTCTCCGCGAGCGCGGCCGCCGTGTCGTTGAACGCGCGCGCGATCTCGCCCACGACGTCGCTCGTCTCCTCGACGCGCACCGACGTGTCCCCCCGCGACAGCGCGGCGAGCGCGTCGCGCACGGTCTCGCCGCGCCGCGCTTGCAGCGACCGGACCGGGAACACGGTCACCAGCAGCCAACCGATCTCGGGCACCGCATCCGCGAGCACGATGGCCCCGCCATCGCGCGTCACCATCTCTTGCATCGAGCTGCCTGCCGCGAGCAACGCAGGCACATCGAGCTCCCCGAGGCCGGGCCCGAGCGTCTTGATCGACTCGCGCGCGATCGCGCCGTGCTCGCCGCGCAGCACTCCCTCGACCGTCGGGTGCGCGACGATCAGCCCGGCGCGATCGACGAGGAAGCTGACCTGGGTGTCGACCACGTTCTCGCGCAGCGCATCGTCGACGAGCGATTGCATCGGCACGTCGATGTGGCACGCGCCCTCGAACGTGTCCCCGCGGTACACCGGCAGCGAGGGTGTGAGGATCACGCCGCGTCCACCGTAATCGACGTTCGGCGGCGTCCACACGAGACCGCGGTCGGGGTTCTGCTCGGGCGTCGCCATCCGGTACGGCAGGTAGCCACGCCAGTCGAAGTCGAGGGGGAGCACCTTGACCGGATCCGAGTAGGGCGCGAGCAGTCCCATCCCCGTGCGATCCGTGTAGTAGACCCACGCGACATCCTCGAGCCGCTTCTCGAGCGCGCCGAACGTCGGGCCCGAGCGCACCAGCGCGATCAGGCGCGGCGCCAGCGCCGGCAAGAGATCGAGCTCGCGGCCCGCGGCCACGAACGCCACGCCCTCGCCCCACGGAGGCTCGCCCGCCCGCGCCCGCGCGAGCAACTCGGTGCGTTCGTAGTAGCCGCTCGCATCCGGCGCGAAGCCCTGGACGGCGAGCTGTGCGAGCGCCTCGTCGATCGTCGGCATGCGCTCGAGCGACAACCGCACCGTCTCCGCGAGCGCGTGGATCGCATCGTGGATGCGCTTGACCCGCGCCGCCAACAGCCGGGCGTTGGCGCGCGTGTGCCGCCTGATCATCTCGTGTTCGTTCACACCCGTACCGTCCGTCCGTCCGTCTTGCCACCCTAGGAAGAGGACACCGCCTCGTCAACACGCGTACTGTCGCATCCGATGGATGTATGGGACCTCGATGCCACCGCGTGTGCCGAGCTCGTCCGCTCCGGCGAGGCCAGTCCTCACGAGCTCGTCGACCTGGCCATTCGCCGGATCGAGCGGTTCGACCGCGAGCTCGGTGCGGTCATCATCCCGATGTTCGACCAGGCGCGCGCATCCGCCGCGGACGTCCCGGACGGACCGTTCCGCGGCGTCCCGATCTTGATCAAGGATATCGACTCGCACGTCGGGGGCGTCTTGCACACGGCCGGGGTGCTACCGCTCAAGCAGGCGAACTACCGCCCCGCGCGCGATAGCCACCTCGTCGCGTCCCTGCGCCGCGCCGGGTTCATCATCGTCGGCAAGACGAACACGTCCGAGCTCGGCATCGTCCCGTCGGCCGAACCGCCCGCCTGGCCGCCGTCTCGGAATCCGTACGACACCACGCGCTCGACGGGCGGCTCGAGCGGAGGCTCCTCGGCGGCGGTCGCCGCCGGCCTGGTGCCGATCGCCCACGCGACCGACGGCGGGGGATCGATCCGCATCCCCGCGAGCTGCTGCGGCCTGTTCGGGCTCAAGCCGAGCCGCGGCCGCGTGTCCTTCGCGCCGACCTACGGCGAGCTCGGCGGTGGGCTCGTCAACGAGCACGTCGTCACGCGCTCCGTGCGCGACTCGGCCGCGGTGCTCGATGTGCTCGCGGGTGCGCAGCCCGGTGACCCATACGCCGCACCCGCGCAGGCGCGCCCGTACACCGCCGAGCTCGGCGCCCCGACGGGCACGCTGCGCATCGGCTTCGACACCAAGCATCCCGCGCTCGACGGCACCTTGATCGACGCGCATCCCGATTGCGTGGCCGCCGTCGCGCACGCCGCGCGGCTCCTCGCATCCTGCGGCCATCACGTCGAGGAGGCGCACCCGGCCGCGCTGCGCGATCCGGAATGGACGCCGCGCTTCCTCGCCCTGTGGGCGGTCAACGTCGCGGTGGGCCTCGACGAGTGCTCGCGCGCGATCGGGCGCCGCATCGAGGCCGGCGAGGTCGAGCCGTTGACGTGGGCCCTCGCCGAGCTCGGCCGGCTCGTCCCCGGCCCGGCGCACGCGGAAGCGTGGCAGTGGATCCGCGGCAACGCGCGCGAGGCCTCGTCGTTCTGGCAGGACTTCGACCTCTACCTCACACCGACGGTGGCCGAGCCGCCGGTGCCGCTCGGCACGTTCCGCTCGCCGCCCGACGATCCGCTCGCGGGCATCTTCCGCAGCGCGGACTTCGCGCCGTTCACGCCGCCGTTCAATGCGACCGGCCAGCCCGCCGCGTCGCTGCCGCTGTACTTCAATACGCAGGGCCTGCCGATCGGCGTACAGCTCGTGGCCGCGTGTGGCCGTGAGGACGTGCTGTTCCGCGTCGCTTCCCAGCTCGAGGCGGCGCAGCCGTTCGAGCACCGCGCGACGCGCCGCGGTTAGCCGAGCTCTTTGCGGATGTTGGCGATGACCTCGGCGTAGCTCGTGCTCTCGACGACCTGCGCCATCTCCGCCGTGTAGCGCGAGACGAGGTCCTCGCGGTTGCGAGCCAGCGCATCGCGACGCGCGTTGTGCAGCGTGACGAACGCGCGCTCCGCGTTCGCGAAGTACTGGACGATCGCGAGCACCGAGCGCGCGATCGAGATGGTGACCGACCGCGACTTGTCGCTGAACGTGAAGTGCCGGCCTTCGCTGTTCGTGATCTCGAGCGTCACGCGTCCGACAGCGTCGACGCCGGCCTGGGCCTTCTTGGTCTCGAGGTCGGCACCGACGTTGAACCCGGTGAGCTCGATCGTCTTGAGCGACTGATACTCGCGCGCGTAGCGATCGAGCATCGCGCTGTAGATGGCATCGACGACGCCGACGCCCTTCCCCTCGACCTCGACCGTCTGTTCGCCCTCGAGGACGCTCAGCTTGCAGGTCGACGTATGGTCCCCTTCGTCGACGGCGAGGCGGACGAGCTTGAGCTCCAGGAAGTTCGAACCGAGGACGCGGCGGATCAGAGGTTCGTGCGGCGGCGTGTGCGACACGGTCGGAAGCATAGCGCGCTCCTCCGCTCGCGCAGCGTGATCTCTGTCGGGGATGATCTCGTCAGGCGTTGGCGGACTCCGGACGGTGCGACGGCGGCGGAGCTGCGCCATAGTGCGGCGGTGTCGGCCCTGGTCCAGATCAAGCGCCACGTCACCCAGCTGAGGGGGTGCACGGCCTGTCCGAACATGATCGGGCCCGTGGTGACCGGCCAACCCGTGGTCTCGCCCGTGATGCTGATCGGGCAGGCCCCGGGGACGAAAGAAGGTCCTGCCGGCAAGCCCTTCGCATGGACCGCGGGCAAGACGCTGTTCGGCTGGTTCGCCGGTCTCGGGATGACCGAGGAACAGTTCCGTAGTCGGGTTTACATGGCCGCGGTGTGCCGATGCTTCCCTGGCAAGGCCGCCGGCGGCGGTGACCGCGTCCCCGACGCCGACGAGATCGCCCGCTGCAGCAAGCACCTCCTCGCGGAGGTCAAGATCCTGAAGCCGCGCCTCGTGCTCCCCGTCGGCAAGCTCGCCATCACGCAGCTCGTCCCGGACGCCGACAAGCTCGCCGACATCGTCGGGACGCGGCGGCGCACCACGCTGGGTGGCGTCGAGATGGACATGATCGCGTTGCCGCATCCGTCGGGCGCGTCGACGTGGCACCGCACCGAGCCGGGCAAGACGTTGCTCGCGCGCGCGCTCGCACGACTCGCCGAGCACGAGGCGTGGCGCTCACTCCTCGACCCGCCGGCGTCTCGGGTGATCGCGCGATGAGCCACGTCGCCGAGTTACTCGCAGAGCTCGTCGCCTTCCCGACCCAGCAGGCGAACACGGAGCGTGCGGCAGGCGACGAGCGCGCGTTCTGCGAATACCTCGCACCGCTGCTCCGCGCGCGCGGCGCCGATGGCGTGACCGTCGGGACCGCGCCGCGCACCGACGGCAGCCCCGGGGCCTACGTGTTCGCGCACTGGGGCACGCCGCGCCGGATCATCAACGCGCACGTCGACACCGTGCCGGCGAACGCGGGCTGGTCGCGCGATCCGTGGAGGCCGCACACCGAGCACGGCCGGCTCTACGGGCTCGGGGCCGCGGACACCAAGGGCTCGATCGCGGCCACGCTCGTCGCGCTCGAGACCATCACGCCGCGCGACGTGGGCGTGCTGTTCTCGGGCGACGAGGAGGCGGGCAGCCACGTGATGGGCGCGTTCCTCCGCTCGCCGCACGCCGCGGCGATCGAGCAGGTGATCGTGTGCGAGCCGACGGCGCGCACCGCGGGCACGCGACACCGCGGGATCATCGGCCAGCAGGCGACGCTCCTCGGCCCCGGCGGCCACTCGTCGAAAGCTGACTTCCTGCCCAAGCCGCTCGCGCAGCTCGCCCGGCTCGCGGCGTCGCTCGACGACTACGCGCGCACGCAGGTCGACGTCGGCCCCGCGGGGATGACCGGCACGTGCCTCAACATCGCCGCGCTGCACGGTGGTGTCGCGTTCAACGTGATCCCCGCGCGCGGCCGCCTCGAGTGGTCGCTCCGCCCCTACCCCGGCTTCGATCGCGCCGCATGGGATCGAGAGATCGCGCGACGCGCCGCCGCGATCGATCCGGAGATCCGCGTCGAGACGATCATCGTGCACGAGCCGTTCGGCTGCGACGCGCTCGCGGAGCTCGTGCGTCCGTTCGTGCAGCGGATCGGCGCGCTCGACTTCTGGACCGAGGCGGCGATGTGGCAAGCGCACGGCGCCGACGCGATCGTCATCGGCCCCGGCGACATCGCGCAGGCGCACGCCGCCGACGAGTGGGTCGCGCTCGAGGATCTCGACTGGGCGGTCGCGATGTTCCGTACGCTGCTGACGGCTTAGTTCGCTCTCGGCGCGGCGGTGCCCTGGTACTCGAGGTTGTCGCGCATGAACTTCTTCATCCCGCGCTCGGGGCGAAGCACGAGCTCGTCCTCGGCCTCGTAATCGGGCAACGCCTCGTCGGTCCACGTCGCGCGCTGCACGGCCTGGAGAAAGCACGCCTCGAGGCCCGGGTTGGCGAGCGTGTTCTCCTTGATCGTCACGTCGGACACGGTGACGACACCGTTCACGATCTTCGTCTTGAACCGCAGCGAGAGCTTCTGGTTGCGGTGCACGCGCTTGGTGACGCCCTCGTAGCAAGCCGCCGCCTGCGCGGTGAGCCGCTTGGGCACCACCTCGACGAACTGGGTGAAGAACTCGTCGCTGTCTGGATCGAGCTTCGCGGGCGCCACGTCGGCGGGCGCGGCGGCCTCGGCCACCGGCTGGGCGATCGGTGCGCTCGGCGGTGCGCTCGACAGCGCGGGCGGCGCGGTTCGCGTCTCGGCGGTGCGCGGCGCCGGTGCGACGCTCGACGAATCGAGCTGCTGCCACAGCACGACCAGCACCGCGATGATCACGATGCCCGCGATCGCGAGCCACTTACCCATGCTTCACCGCTGACTCGTCTCGTACTTAGCGTACTCGCCAAACCCGTTGATCGTGGTGCCGCCCTGCATCGGTTTGAAGTTCCAGTACTCGGTGCCATCGACGCTATACAGCTCGAGGCCGCCTTCGCACTCGGCTCCACCGCCCTCGCTGACGCCCACCTTGTAGAGCATCGCCTGATCACCCATGTAGGTGTAGCTCTCCACCCAGCCATCGCCGTCGGGATCGGTGCGATCGACGCGGAACGCGTACGTGGACGCGAGCGCCGGCGGCGTCGGGCACTCGTTGGTGTCGATGCTCGCCGAGAACGTCCACGTCCCGACGGGCCAGCATCCAGTGGGGACCTCGACGGGGCGCGCCGGTGTCCCCGGCGTGAACGAGCCCGTCACCTTGAACATCGCGTTGCACACGATGCCGAGCGTGTCGTCGCGATCGTCGACGCCGGTCAGCAGGTCGCCGCCATCGTCACCCACACTGCACGCACCGAGGAGGACGCCGACCGCGAGCGCGAGCTGCTTCATGCAGTTCGGCCCACGCAACTGCGGTGCCACCGCCAACACCTCGATATGTGTGAAGCGATCGGTGGTGCACGCGCCCCACCTGGTGAGTGCAGACCTCGTGCGCGAAGTGAGCACGAACCATTGCGCTGGGAATCCGCGCTCGGAACAATCAGTCTTGGGGCACATGCGATCTGGATTGATCACGCTGTCACTGGTCGCGCTGATCTCGTGCAAGGGCGAGAAGGCATCACCTCCATCGCCCTCGCCGGTACCCGCGAAGGCGCCCGTCGAGGAACCGAAGGGACCGCAGCCGATCGAGACGACGCGCGACAAGATGGAAGCCGATCGCGCCGATCGCGCCGCCGCGAAGGACGCGACCAAGGGCGACAAGACCGACGACGAATGGGTGCCGGCCGAGTTCAAGAGCGGCATGGCGAAGTGGAAGGACGTCGGTGTCTACGTCGACGGCAAGCCGATCGGCTTTCTCACCTTCGGCGAGCTGCCGATCGCCCTCAAGCCGACGTGGGTGAAGGACAAGGTCTCGGCCGAGAAGCGGCCGGGCACCGACGATCCGGGCTGGCGGTGGGCGCAGCAGCGCTTCTACCGCTTCGATCAGTATCTCACCGCGCTCGGCGTGGACATCAAGCGCATCAAGGAGCTCCACGTCTACGGACCCAAGTTCTCCGAGACGAATATTTCGACCTCAAAGGATCTTCTGGGCCCCAAGGGCAAAGAGTTCAAGTTCCGGTTCGGTGCGAACACCGGAGGCAAGCCGATCGCCTTCGTTCCGCCCGGCTTCGGCAACAAGAAGAGCGCCGACAAGATCGCGGGCGTGATGGTCTACATCAAGAAGAAGCCTCCCGTGATCGTGCCCAATCAGGGCCTCGTGCTCGACGGCGTGCTGCAGACCGGCGTGCCGTACTACGGCGATCCGATCCGCGGAGGGATTCGCGTCTATCTCGATGACAAGCTCGTCGGCATCATCAAGCGCCAGGAGCTCGACGCGAAGCAGGCGATCACGGATGCGAACGGTGCGCTGCGCTGGAAGCTGGTCGACGTGCTCGCGGCGCAGGGCATCGATCTGTCCAAGGTCGTCGAGCTGTGGGCCGTGCGTGACGAGCTGCGTGCCGAGCACTGGCCGGCGTCCGAGCTGCCGACGCTCCTGTTCTCCGCGAGCTCGCAGGCCAAGGGCGGCGTCCTGCTGACCGACAAGAACATCCGCGCGAACGTGCTCGCGCTGCATACGCGGGCCCTCACGCCGGACGAGATCCCGGCGGTCACACCGGACGACGAGTGACCCATGCCGGCCAACCCACGGTGGGGTCACGTCCCCCAGGGCGGGGACAGCGGTCCCATTCGCGATCGCGGAGCGGCTGGACGCTGAGGTCCGTAGATCCCGAGATCGCTACGGTTTGGCGGCCTGGGGCCCCAGGTTGGTGGGGACCCACCCCATGTTGCACGGAGATGACCTCCAGCGTTTTCAACCAGTTCCGGTGTGCACGTAGCGGCACACCCCTTGCTGACTAGCTCGGCAACACCGGGACTCCTCTCAACCAAACGGGGCAACTCCAAAATGACCAACCTGAAGAAGCTTTTGATGTTCGCCGCGACCGGGCTTCTGGCTCCACTCTCGGTGGAGACGGCGCACGCAGAGATCGGCGCGCCGGTCACCAAGCTGATTGTCCCCTCGCCCACCAACGACACGGCGCCGATCAACAACGGACGCCTGCGTCGTACCGACGAGGAGCAGCCCGGTAACGAGATGCCGACCGCCGGCTTCTTCGCTGGCAACAAGGAAGGCCTCTACTTCGCGATGACGACCGAGCTGCCGGCGACGACGACGGGCGGTGCGGTCCGCCCCGCGCGCCACCGCATGCAGCTGTCGGTGACCCCGTTCTCGCTCACGCAGAACACCACGACCGGCGCGGTCGACATCGTGCCCGACGTGTCGAAGTCGCGCTTCGTCACCGACAACGAAGGCAACGAGTACCGCAACGCGAACGCCCCGTGCGCGTTCCCCATCTTCAACGGCGAGTACGTCGCCGTGAAGTACAACTACCAGGACAACAACTCCGGTGACACCAAGGCGTATCTCCAGGTCTTCGACAAGACCGGCGCCACGGTGATGCCGCAGACGCTGCTGTTCGCGAAGCAGAACGACGACGCGTTCATGCAGCAGGACGGTTCGTGCGGCGAGTCGGTGAGCGTGTCGCCCACCGAGGACCGCCTGATCTTCTACGCCGGCGCCAACGGCAACGGCGCCGACGACGGCTGGTACGGCCTCCGCAAGCTCGAGAAGACCGCCACCGGCGTCACGCTCACGAAGATCGCCGACGGCTCGCTGTGCCCGCGCGAGGAGCGCTCGCGCGGCGCGTGCACGGTCTCGGCGTCCGACAAGGACACCGCGATCTGCACGTGGACCGAGGGCAACACGCAGCCGCAGCGCGACGGCACGTGGATCGCCGCGGTCAACATCGGCGAGGGCGAGACCGGCAACAACGTCCAGAGCCGCATCCTGTGGAAGAAGCAGATCGACGGCCGCAACACCGCGGACGACATCACCACCTACTCGATGCGCGCGATGCACGAGCGCATCCAGGCCGTGAACCCGCAGACCGGCCAGCTCGAGAACACGAACCGCATCATCTTCCGCGCCGGCGACCTGCGCGGCAACAACAACACCAACGGCAAGGGCGGCACGTACTACCGCTCGCAGATGGCCGTCATCGAGGCGACCGCGGCGGGCATGCAGTACATCACCCCGCTCACCGACACCGCGTTCGGCGCGCTCGCCGGCATCGACGGTACGCACCTCGGCATGACGTTCGGCATCTTCGGCTCGACCACCGCGTCGGCGCCGGGCGTCGTGTTCCTCTCCGGTAGCCACACGGGTGGTGGCGCCGCGGCGAAGGCTCGCTTCGTGACGTGGGACGCGGCGACCGGTGCGTTCACCGACGCCGGCACGGCCGCGCTCGCGCCCCACGACCGCCACCTCTACCCGAACTACCTCGGCAACAACCCCGGTAACCAGGGCCGCAACCACTCGTGGATGCGCACCATCGTGAACCCGTACGTCGGGCAGAACGGCAACAGCGACGCGTACCTCCTCGTCGCCGCGACGAGCGGTAAGTCGGTCGAGGACATGATGTATCCCGAGCGCAAGCTGTCCGCGTTCCTCACCCTCGTGCCGACGGCGCAGACCCCGAAGGCCACGCCGCCGGGTGGTGGCTCGGGCAGCGGTTCGGGCGGCGACGACACCGGCGGTGGCACCGGCGGTGGTAGCGACGACGGCAGCACCGACGACGGCTCGGGCACGGCGCTCGGCGGCTGTTCGACGACCGGCTCCACCGGCGGCGCGCTGTCCGCGCTCCTCGTTGGCCTCGCCGCCCTCATCCGCCGCCGCCGTCGCTAATCCCTCCCCTCTTCCTCGAACCCACACGGAGCTAACAGATGCGTTCCACTCTCCTGGCAGCGATCGCGACCGCGAGTCTGGTTGGTTGCGTCGGTGGGCTCGAATCGGGGACCCCTGACCCGCTCGAGAGCCCCGATGGTGACGGCAACGATAACGGTGACAACCCGTCCGGCGGGGACCTCACCGCGGCGAAGCAACTGTTCGACACCGACGTGTTCCCGCTGATCCAGAAGTGCGGCGGCGGCGCGTGCCACGCGGAGACCGGTACGAGCGCGACGCTGACGCGCTTCGTGGCGAACGACGCCGCGCGCGGCTGGCAGATCGCGACGAACTACCAGGCGCTGGTCGGTAACTTCGCCCCGAGCGCGGCGCCGATCCTCACCTTCATCAAGCCGGGCACGCACAAGGGCGTGACGTGGGCCGCCGACGAGGAGACGAAGATCACGACGTGGCTCACCAAGGAGGTCGAGCTGCGCAACGGACAGACGACGCCGGCCCCGACGGGCAGCGAGTCGCTGTCGTCGGCGACCGAGCGCGTGCTCTCCGAGTTCGCGGGCTGCATGACGCTCGAGAACTTCCAGGCGTCGAACATGAAGGCCTGGGGCGACGTCGACGCCGAGAACAACGCCGAGTGTGACAACTGCCACGCCACCGGCGGTGAGGGCTTCATCGCGAGCCGCGCGGAGGGTCCGTTCTACGCGGTGGTCTCGACGAAGAAGTACTTCTTCCTCCAGTACCTCACGGTCGACCTGACGCAGGGCGCGCCCAACGCGAAGGTCATCATCAACGAGACCTCGTTCCGCGGCGTGTACAACGCGATGGATCCGCACCGCGAGCATCCGCGGTTCAACCTCGACAACCCCGGCATGACCGCGCTCGAGTCGTTCTACGACCTGACGATGGCGCGCAAGGCCGCCGGCCTGTGCGACCCGCCGCGCGCGCTGCTCAACAATTGACGTAGACCGTGACCTCCGTCGAAAGGCGCTGCCCACCGGTGGCGCCTTTCGCGGTTTTCGGCGGTATGTTGGAGCCTCCATGAGTGAACTCGTCGGCGGCGATGGCCGCACGCACATCAACTCGCGGCTGATGCGCGAGTCGCTGCAGAACAAGACCGTGCTCGGCACGACCGACAGCGAGCGCGACCTGCAGATCTTCCCGGATGTCTCGATGGTGTCGATCGGCGGCCAGAGCATCTTCGATCGCGGCAAGGACGCGATCCTCCCGCTCGTCGAGGAGCTCGTGGAGATCAAGCAGGACAAGACGCAGAAGATGGTGATCGGCGTCGGCGGCGGGACACGCGTGCGGCACACGATCTCGATCGCGGTCGACTTCGGGCTGCCCGTCGGCGGCATGGCGCAGCTCGTCGGCGCGATGGAGGAGCTCAACGCGATCCTCCTGAACACGCTGCTCGCGCCCCACGGCTCGATGCCGATGCAGCGCGATCACTTCTGGGACCTGCCCCTGTACTTCGACGCGGGCATCACGCCGATCGCGATCAGCGTGCCGCCCTATCACTTCTGGGAGCCGCCGCCCGAGCAAGGTCACCTGCCGATGCACGGGTCCGACTTCGGGCTCTTCCAGCTCGCCGAGGTGCTCGGCATGAAGCAGGCGATCTACGTCAAGGACGAGGACGGCCTGTACGACAAGGATCCGAAGCGCCACAAGAGCGCGACCAAGTTCGGCAGGGTCACGCTGGACGAGCTGATGAAGCAGCTGCCCGAGGAGAACATCCTCGACCGCGAGCTGTTCCACGCCTGGCAGCATGCGAAGAACTTGAAGCGCGTGGTCATCGTCAACGGCCTGGTCCGCGGCAACCTCACGCGCGCGCTGCGCGGCGAGGACGTGGGCACCGTGATCGTGAAGGAGGCCGCCCGTGGCTGAGCGTCGCACCCTCGACTCCGCCGTCGCCAACTCCGACTACCGCCCCGTCGCGGTGATGCCCGAGGTCAAGGTCGTCAAGATCGGCGGCCAGAGCATCCTCGATCGCGGACGCGCGGCACTGTTCCCGATCCTCGACGAGATCGTCGAGGCGCGGAAGCGCGGCATCCAGGTCGTGCTCCTCGCGGGCGGCGGCACGCGTGCGCGTCACATCTACTCGATCGCGTCGGAGCTCGAGGTGCCGACCGGCGTGGTCGCGACGCTCGGCAAGTACATCCCGATGCAGAACGCGCGCATGCTGCAGATGCTGCTCGCGAAGCACGGCGGTCTGTACATCCTGCCCGACGACTTCGAGAAGCTGCCGCTGTACCTGCAGATGGGCTGCATCCCGGTGATGAGCGGCATGCCGCCGTTCGGCTACTGGGAGAAGCGCGAGGAAGGCAGCCGCATCCCGCCCCACCGCACGGATGCCGGCGTGTTCCTGTCGGCGGAGTTCCTCGGCTCGCCGCGCGCGATCTTCATCAAGGACGAGGACGGCCTGTACACCGACGATCCGAAGAAGAACCCGGCCGCCACGCACATCCCGCGGATCACCGCGAAGGAGCTCGAGGCACGCGGGCTGCCCGACGTCGTCGTCGAGCGCGTGGTCGTCGAGTACCTGCAGCGCGCGCAGTGGTGCAAGCAGCTGCAGATCGTCAACGGCCTCAAGCCGGGCCAGGTGCTCGCCGCGCTCGAGGGCAAGGATGTCGGCACCATCATCTCGGCGTAGCGCGCTCGTCGTCGTCGCGCTCCTCGCGGCGTGCGGCGACAAGGTCCCCGAGGCCGATCCGGCGAAGGCCACGGCGCTCGCGAAGGCGATGGCCGAGAACCCGCCCGCGCCCGCGGGCGTGCCGACGTGCACGGGCCCGGAGCTGCGCGATGGCGTGCGGCTGTCGTGGCGCTCGCTGCTCTTGCTCGCGAAGGACACGCTGCGCGACGTCCCCGAGCGCGCCGAGTGGACGAACCCCGCGGCCCTCGACGCGCCGGCCGTACGCACGATCCTCGACGCCGCGGCGGCCGAGACCGCCCGCCGGCGAGCCGCGGCGGTGTTCGTGCGCGCACCCGCGTTCGTCGTCTATCGCATCGACATGGTCGACATCCCGATCGCGCTGAACGTGAAGGAGCTCAAGCGCGGCTTCGTCAGCGTGCGCGCGATCCGCTACGCCAAGGGCGCGCCCACCTGCATCCGGGTGTTCAACGTGCAGAACGACAAGGCCAAGAGCGAGTGGGCGATGGATCACTCGAACAAGGCGACCATCGATCCGGCGGTCGCACAGGCGCTGCGCGACGACTACCAGGTGCAGCTGCTGGCGACGATCGCGCAGCTCACCGCCGCGCCCTGAGCGCGGCGACGCGCGCCTCGAGCTCGGCGAGGTTCGCGATGCTCGCGAGCTCGTGCATCACCGGCGACACGCACGCCTCGCACAACGCGAGCATCTGCTCCGGCGTCGGCAGCCCGGCGAGCGGCGAGGCCGGAACGGTGCCGTCCGCGAGCGGACGCGCGCACGCTTCGCAGCGCCCACGGGCACGGGCCAGCACCGCCGCCTGGCGCTCGCGCAGCTGAGCCGCCGCCCCCGGATGCACGGTCAGGGCACGCACTGGTGGCGGACGGCGCTCGTGAGCGCCACGTCCTTGACCAGGCCGTCGTCGATCATCGCGGCGACCTGGCGCGCGCACACCGTCGTCGTGCCCTGCGGGTCGCCGTCGATGTTCGCGTCGTAGTCGATGGCGAGCACGGCGCGCTGGAGGTTGAGCACGGGGCGCAGCGCGTCGCAGTCCTCGAACTCGCCGCAGCGCTCGACCATCGCCCAGTCGAAGTCCGCGGCGACCTCATCGATGAGGCCAGGCAGCGTGGTGCCGTTCTTGAGGCCCACCGACAGCTCGCGCTCGTGCGCCTGCGCGGCGACCTCGCGGTACCAGCTCGGCTGCTCGGTGACGCTGATCGCGAAGCCGGGGTCGAGCATGATCATGTCGTTGCGGTCGGCCTCGACGCCGTCGCAGCCGAGCTGCTTCGCGAGATCGAGCCGCTTCCAGATCAGCGGCGCGAACTGGGCGCGGCTCGCCTCGCGAATGTCGAGGAACCGCTCGTCGGCGCCCGCGGGCGTGCTCCAGCCGATCACGCTCCCCGCGGCCGGCGCATCGGGGCGATCCGGCGGGCTCGCCTCGAAGCCGGGGAACTTGCGCGCGTCGGGATCCGTCAGCCGGATCGCGCCGGTCTGGACGCGGCAGATGACGATCGGGGCGGGCGTGTGCGCCTTCAGCGTCGCGATCGTTCCGGCGAGCGGGCCCGCGGGCACGGTGACCGGGTCGCCGTCGCCGTAGTCGATCGTCGTCGCGGTCGCGACCGCCCACAGGTCGAGGTCATACATCGTCCGGTCGGCGGACACGTCGAACGGCGCGGCGAGCTGGACGTCCCAGTTCTTCACCGTGCCCGGCTTGGGGCGCCACCACGCCACCGACGGCGGCGCATCTGGGCGCGTCCCCGCCTCCGGGTGCAGGTGCATCCTGCCGTTGTCGCAGCCCGCGACGAGCGCGAGCCCGAGGACGATCGAGGCGAATCGCATGAGGTGATCCTATGCCCGCTGCGCGTGCGAGCGGTGTGACCTACGCGGCTCCTACTTCTGGCTGCCCTTGCCGTCGCCGCCGCCGGTGCCCATGCCGCCGCCGCCGCCGGTTCCCGCGCCCCCGCCCTTGCCGTCGCCGCCCTTGCGATCCTGCCC
>DATLHR010000620.1:0-5798 GCA_035539815.1 Kofleriaceae bacterium | reverse complement strand
ATCTAGCTCCGCGACGTTCGCGCGTCGCTGCGCGTCCCGGCGACGCCGGGGCTTGCGATCGACCTGGCTTCTTCGCCGGCGCCTTCGCGGGCTTGACCAGGAACAGCGCGGCGCTCGGGCACTTCGGCGCGAGGAGGCAATGTGCGCAGTCGGGGTTGCGCGCGAAGCAGACGCGGCGTCCGTGCCAGATCAGCCGGTGCGCGAACATGGTCCACTGCGCGCGCGGCAGCAGCCGCATGAGGTCCTGCTCGATCTCGACGGGCTTGTCGCTGTGCGTGAGGCCGAGCCGCGCGGAGACGCGGGCGACGTGGGTGTCGACGACGATGCCCTCGTTCTTGCCGAGCGCGCTGCCGAGCACGACGTTCGCTGTCTTGCGCGCGACGCCCGGAAGCTCGACGAGCTCCTCCATCGTCTCGGGGATCTGTCCCCCGTGCTGCTCGACGACCATGCGCGCCATGCCGAGCAGGCTGCGTGCCTTGGCCCGATAGAACCCCGACTTGAAGATCATCGGCTCGAGCTCGGCGGGATCGGCGGCCGCGAGCGCCGTCGCGTTCGGGTACTTCGCGAACAGCGCCGGTGTGATCGTGTTGATCATCTTGTCGGTCGACTGCGCCGCGAGGATCGTCGCCACGAGCAGCTCGTACGCGTTGCGGTGGTCGAGCTCGACCACGGCGTCGGGCCACGCCTCCTCGAGCAGCGTCGCGATCACCAGGGCGTCGGCAGGTGTCGGGGCTCGTGCCTTTCCCGAGGCGCGCGGCCGTGGCGGTGTGCTATTCCGAGTCCGGGCTCCCATGCAGCGGCTGCACCGTACCACCTTCCTTCTCGCGATCACCGCGTGTCTCTGGCTGGCCGCGTGCAAGAACAAGCAGGAGATCCGCAGCGCGAAGTCGTCGCTCTACGACACCGACTTCGCCGTCGTGTACAGCGCGGCGCTCGCGGCGACGCGCGAGCAGTACACCAACGTCGACGACTTCCCCGGCAACGGCATCATCAAGACCGCGTGGCACCAGGTGTCGTACGCGAACAAGGACGACGACCTCGCGAACCAGCGCACGGTCGCGCAGTCGCAAGGCATGGGCACGGGCACGACCACGGCGGGGCAGGCGGCGGCGGGCATGCCGACGCGGCTCGCATACAAGCGCAGCTTCATCCGCTTCGACGTCACCGTCGCCGGCGGGCGGCCGTGGCGCGTGAAGGTCGTCGGGCACGCGGCCGAATGGGAGCCGGGCAACGCGCTACCGACCGAGCTGCGCGGCGCGGCGCGTCCGCCCTGGCTCGATGGCCGCACCGAGTCGCTGCAGGTCGCGATCTATCGCAAGATCAAGGCGTACGCGGTGCCGATGAAGGAAGAGGTCGTCGTCGACACCAGGCCCAAGCTGCCCAAGACCGATCCGTCGACGTTCAAGGATGTGCCCGCACCCGCGGCGACGCAGCTCGCGACGATCAAGGATGCGCTCGCTCGCCGCGACTACGCGGCGCTCCGCGCCTCGCTCGCCGATGACGTCGTGTGGAGCCTCGGCGGCGCGCCGGGCGCCGAGACCGCGATGGCGATGTGGCAAGCGGACGCCGAGTCGCTCGATGCGATGGCGCGGGTGATCGCGGGTGGCTGCGCGGCGCAGGGCAACGGCGTCGCGTGTCCCGCAGGCCCGCCGGCGGCCGGCGCCTGGCAGCTGCAGCTCGAGCCGCGCGGCGACGCCTGGCGCGTGACCTCGTTCCTGCGCGCCGAATAGCCGCTGAGCACAACTCGCCCCGCCGGCAGCCCGAGTCGCCAGGGGCGCGAAGTCACCGGAAAGTGACAGCACCGGGTGGCCTCGTGCTTGCTCGATTTCCGGGGCCATGAGGCTCTTCCCGCTGTGCCTTGCGTTCCTGGCCGCTACTGCAGCGTGCGCGACCAACGACGAGATCGAGAACGATTCGCGCATCTGCGAGGTGGCCGCCGCGCACATGGAGTCCTGCCTCCCCGGCCTGGTCGCGACGCGCCCGGAGACGTGCGGCGCGCAGGAGCAGGCGGAGTCGCAGTGGGCGCTCGAGCAGAGCTGCCCGGTGCTGCTCGCGCAGGCCGCCGATGGGAAGGCCGACGCGGTCCCCGCGATGAAGGGGATCCGGATCAAGAAGGTGGGGAGCCGCACCTACTTCATGATCCCGCTCGCGCAGACGTTCTCCGAAGATCGCGAGCGGCTGCTCCAGGAGACGGTCACCAAGTTCAACGCCGAGATGGGCAAGATCAACACGCAGTTGATCTCGCGCGGCATCGACATGAGCGAGGCGCTCACGGGCGATGCCGCCCGCCAGTTCACCGACCACTACATCGCGACGGTGAACAACCTGCTCGCGAGCCAGGTCGACACCGAGATCGAGACCGCGCTCGGGGCGACGATCGCGGAGCCGCGCCGGATGTCGACGTGGGACCGCTACGTGATCCCGCAAGCATTCATCGCGTACTTCAGCTCGCGGTTCAGCGTGAGCTGGGGCATCAGCGGTGGCGTCTCGGCGACGGTGATGATCGTCGCGCAACCGTGGCTCTCGCTCGCGGTCGATCACACGGCCGCGCAGCCGACCGTGGTCGGCAAGAACTACGAGCTCGACGTCGCGGTGATCGGCGTGCCGAGCGTCGAGATCGGCGGCGGTGTCGGCGGTGGCTTCCCGCTGCGCATCGGCGTCGGCGCGGTGTTCGGGCCGCTCAACAAGCCGAACGACGTCGCGGGCTGGGGCATCGGCCTCTCCGCGTCGGGCACGGCGCCGATCGTCGGCGGCCTGTCCGGCAAGTTCCTCACCGTGCTTCGCTACCCGCCGCTGTTCATGCTGATGCTCGGCTACTCGACGGGCACCGCGGCCGAGGTCGAGATCCACGGCGATCTGCAGCGGATGATGGACCTCAACGCGTTCCTCGAGTGGATCGAAACCGTCACGGGGTAGCCGGTCACAGCGCGCTGAACGCCAGCGAGTCGATCGACGCGCTGCACCCGCCGGCGACCGGCGCCCCGGCGAGGGTGACCTCCGAGAAGGTCACGTCCGCGAGCGTCCCCGTCGGTGGCGAGGTGTTGGTGAGCGTCACCGAGCCCGCGGTCGCGAAGTAGAACTTCGACGGGCCCTGCATCGCGACGATGTCGGCGATCAGATTGACGCACAGGCCGCAGTTGTTGAAGTCGAGGTCATCGCCCGACAACGTGTACGTGCCGTTCGCGAGGCCGCCGGCGAACACCCCCTTGCCGGCGTTGAGCTTGAGGAACAGCGTGTCGCGCGGCGGGCCCGCGTCGAGCGTGATGGTCAGCGTCGTCGGCCCCTGCGTCGTCGTGCCGGTCAGCGCACCGAGCGCACCGTAGTGCCCCGTGATCAGGCAGCGCGCCGTATCGTAGGCGTCAGGGCCGGCGGGCGCGTCGACGCCCGTGGTGCCCGAGTCGCTACACGCCGTGAGGGCGAGGAAGAGGCAGCAGAGGGAGCGCATCCCCTCGATGGTCACACATTACCGGCGCTCGAGGATGATCAGGCAGTTCGAGTCGGGGCAGGTCGACGGTGACCGGCGGGGAGTAGGTTATCGTTAGCGCATGGGGCTCGGACGCAGCGCAGCAGTGTTCGCCGCGAGCCTCGTGATGGCGCTGAGCGCCGCCGACGCGTCGGCTTCGATGGGCGATGCGTTTGTCGTCTATGCAACCGAGACGGAGTTGCTCGCGACGCGGATCGCACCTGACGGGACGGCACGCGACGCACCGGGGCTCTTGATCGATCGCCAGCCATCGAACGGCATCGGCAACGCCGCGTTCGCATCCACCGCGTCGGGATGGATCGTCGCGTGGACGCATCACACGAAGGGCGTGTTCGCGCGTCGCATCGGTAGCGACGGCCGGCTCGGCGCCGTGATTCGGGTCGCCGACATCGCGACGGATGACGTCACCGTGCGTGGCGACGTGTACGTGGCCGCGGTCGGCGACGATGCGTTCGTCGTGTGTCGACCGGCGCGAGTGGGGACGGCGAAAGCGTGGCGCATCGGTGGGGCCAAGGTTGGGGTAGTCGCCCACGATGCATTCGGCCTCGAGCCTGTTACCGGCCTCGCCGCTGATGGAGCGCGGCGGATGTTCGCTGTCGTGACGAGCAATCCCGTGTCGCAGACCGTGCACACGCGCGGGCTCGACGGCGACCTGACGTTTGTCCCGATCAGCCTCGACGAGCGCCCGACGGGACGGCCGGGCATGTGGCACGACGGGCCGCAGGTCGCGGCGGGTGCGAAGCGCGACTTGCTGGTCTCGTTTACCGAGAACGACCGCATCATCGGTGTGCTCGTCGATCCGGACTCCGGGGCCACCCGCCGCGGCACGCTCGCGACGCTGTCCGCGACGGTGTTCCGCCACGTCATTGCGGCGAGCGCCGGCGGCTATCTCCTCGTCTGGGTGGACATGCCGCGGCGCGGTCCGCGCACGATCCGTGCGCGCTGGCTGCCCGCGAGCGATCCATTCGCGGGCGGCCGCGACCTCGCGATCGCGAGCACCGGACAGGTCGCGGGCGATCCATACGTGAGTGCTTCCGGCGGTGGCTTCGTCATCAGCTGGACGGACGAGACCGGTCGGCACGCGACGCGCGTCGACGGTGCGGGCGTACTACTCGATGCGCAGCCGCTCACGCCGTGGACCAAGCGCGCGCGCCCGTGATCGTCAGTCGGCCTTCGTCTGCTCGCGCCAGATGAGCTGTCCTTGCTGGTCGCGCACCGCGCGGCCACTGAGCTCGACCGTCGCGTCCCACCGATAGATCTCGGGCGCGCCGGCGCCGTACGTGCCGCCGACGTGCCGCTCGCCCTCGAGTACGATCGTCTGTGCCTGCGTCAGTGTGGCCTTCTTCAGCTGCAGCCCGTCGAGACGGCTCTGCCACGACCACACGATCTTCCCTCGGCGGTCGAGGCGATGCAGCCGCACGGTCTGCGCCGGAAACGACGCTGTCACGGCGACGATGAAGCCATCGGGGAGCATCACGGCGCTCGCCGCATGGTTTGCCCCGGCCGATGCCTGCAGCGCGTGATCCCACACGACCTTGCCGGCGCCGTCGAAGCGAACGACGCGCGGCACGTGGGTCGCCTTGCCGCGCGCCTTGTGTCCACCCGCGACGACGTAGCCCCCATCGTCGGTCACCACGATCGGCGCGAAGCTGCCGTCGGTGCTCCCGATCTTCGACTCGAAATCGATCAGCAGCCCCTCTCGCGTCACCCACGACAGCGCCCACGCGAGCCGATTCTCGGGCGTCACGGTTCCGCGATTGCGCCCTCGCTGCGCGACGAGATCGTGGACGAGCCCGAACCACGCCGTCGGAGGCGCGAGGATGAACGCCTGGTTGCGCGACCGAAGTTCGCGCCAGCGCGTGTTGAGGGCACCAAAGCACCTCATCTCGGCGACGCCGATCGAGCAGCTCCCCGCGTCGGCGTTCTGCGTTGGCTGTGCCGGAAACAGCTGCGCGTGCGCGCTCGTCAGCGTCACGCGAGGATCCGGCGTCCTGATGTCCGCGCGAAATGCATCGACGTAATCCGCGCGCGAGCGCAGCGTGCTGATCGGCTGATCACCTTCGGCGTAGAAGGTGACGCGACCGCGAGCGGGCGAGATGATCGCGACGCTGAACGTCGTCATCTCCTTCTCGGTGCAGTAGATGTCGACGACGAACACGCGGTCGTTGCGATAGGTGCACGCCATGATCCGGTGCAGGCCCGGGATGCCGTACTTGCCGACGAACACGAGCGGGCTCGCCATCGCGTCCGCGATCGCCTCGTCGAGGGCGTACACCGCGGGCAGTAGGGGCTGCGAAGGGGGAGGGGTTGGAGT
>DATLHR010000619.1:0-12085 GCA_035539815.1 Kofleriaceae bacterium | reverse complement strand
GGGATCGCACGCGCCAGCGCCGGGTGATCGGCGGTGCGCTGCTCGCCGTCGCCGCGGCGGCCGGCGGGACCGCGCTGCTCGTGCGGCCCGGCGAGCACGGCCCGACCTGCGAGCTCGCGGCTGCTCCGGTCGCCAAGGCGTGGAACGAGACCAGGCGTGCGGCGCTCGCCAAGGCGTTCATCGCCTCGGGGGCGCAAGACGCCGAGCTGCTCGTCGAGCGGGTGAGCGCGAACCTCGACGAGTTCAGCCGCGAGCTCGAGGCGATGTACGTCGAGGCGTGCACCGCGACCAACGTCACGCGCACGCAGTCGGCGCAGCTCCTCGATCTGCGCACCGACTGCCTCGACCGGCGCGCCGGCGAGCTCGAGGCGCTCGTCGACGTGTTCGTCGCCACGACGAACCCCAAGACCGTGCAGGCGGCGCTGCAATCGAGCCGCCAGCTCGGCAGCATCGAGGCGTGCGCCGACACCAAGGCGCTCACCGAGGTCGTGCCACCTCCCGCGGACCCCTCCGCGCGCGCGAAGCTCGCCGAGCTCGAGCCGCAGCTGCAGAAGCTGCGCGCGCGCCGCCTCGCCGGCGAGATCAAGGACGCGCGCCCCGAGGCGGAGGCGCTCGCGCAGGCGAGCGAGCAGCTCGACTACGCGCCGTTCCGCGCGAAGGCCCTGTTCGAGCTCGCCGACATCATGGTGCGCCTCGGCGAGTACGAGAAGGCGGACGCGATGATGGAGCAATCGATCGACGCCGCCGCGCGCGGCCGCGATCACAAGCAGGTCGCGCAGGGGTACCTGTGGCGCGTCACCAACGTCGGCCAGAACCTGGGCAGGTTCGACAAGGGCCTCGAGCTCGCGGAGATCGCGACGCGCGCGAACGATCAGGCCGGCACCGATCCCAAGATCGCCGCGCAGCTGCACGCGAGCCGCGCCCACATGCTCACCGCGCTCGGCAAGCCGGCCGAGGCGGTCGTCGAGGCCAAGAAGTCGCTCGAGATCCGCCAGCAGCAGCTCCCCGAGGAGACGCTGTTCCTCGCCCGTGGTCACCTCGCGCTCGGCACTGCAGAGCTCGCGACCGGCAACGAGAAGGACGCGGCGACCCACTTCGAGGCGGCGCGCGTGACGATGGAGAAGGCGCTCCATCCCAATCACCCCGAGCTGATCACGCTGCTCCACAACTACGGCGAGCTCGTGATGCATCAGGGCGACCTCGACCGCGCACGCGAGCTCAACGAGCGCGCGGTCGCGATCGCCAGGCGCGCGTTCGGCGACGACAACACCTCGATGTTCGCGCCGATGAACAACCTCGGCGAGATCGCGACCCAGCAGCTGCGCTACAAGGACGCGATCGCGATTTACCTCGAGATGCAGCGCCTGGCGAAGGGCGGCATCGATCCGAAGCATCCGTTCCACGGCGTGGTCGCCGGCAACCTCGGCGGCGTGTATCTCGCGCTCGGCGAGCTCGACAACGCGCGCACCGCGCTCGAGCAGAGCGTCGCGCACCTCGAGAAGACCGTCGGCCCCAAGCACGATGCGATCGCCGAGCCGATCCTCGCGCTCGCCCGCGTCTACGAGGCCAAGAAGGAGCGCAAGCGCGCCGACGCCGCGTTCGCGCGCGCGATCGAGTACGACGGCGATCGGTTCGCGAATGGTCTCTCCTGGTACGGCCAGACCCTCCTCGATCGCGGCGACCCGAAACGCGCCCTCGCGATCCTCGAGCGCGCGGTGACCAACCTCGACAAGCGCGGCAAGCACACGCCCCACGAGGCGGCGACGCGGTTCCGCTACGCGCAGGCGCGCTGGCTCACGGGCAAGCGCGACGCGGAGACGCGCGCGATCGTCGAGGCCGCCGCCGACTACATCGCGTCCCTGAAGCTCGGCGATCCGCAGTTCCTGAACGACCTGCGCGCCTGGCTCGCGAGTCACCGCGTGTGATCACGTGAAGCGCAGCGCGCGATCGTCGACGCGGCCGTAGCGCAGCGTGAGGAGATCGAGCACGTAGTTCTGATACAGGCGCCACGGGCGCTCGCTGCCTTGGCGCGGCATGTCCGCGAGCGCGCGCTGCACGTAGCCCGACGAGAAGTCGATGACCGGCAGCTCCTGCATCGCCGGGTTCGTGCGGATCGGACGCACCGCGCGGTAGCCGTGCTCGTCCATGTGTGCGAGCAAGCGGCACACGTAGCGGCTCACGAGATCGACCTTGAGCGTCCACGATGCGTTCGTGTAGCCGGAGGCGAACGCGAAGTTCGGGACGTCGCTCGTCATCATGCCGTTGAACACGAGCAGCTTCGCCGGGTCGACGCGCTCGCCGTCGACCGCGAGCGTCATGCCGCCGAGGAACTGCAACACGAGGCCGGTCGCGGTGATGATGATGTCCGCGTCGAGCGTCGCGCCGGAGCGCAGCGCGAGCCCGGTCTCGGTGAACGTCGCGATGTGATCGGTCACCACGCTCGCGCGCCCGTCGCGGATCGCGCGGAACAAGTCTGCATCGGGAACGAAGCACACGCGCTGATCCCAGACGTTGTAGCGAGGCGAGAAGTGCGTGCGGACGTCAGTCGAGGTGCCAAGGGCCTGCTCGACGCCGGCGACGAGGAGCCGGCGCGCACGTTCGGGGAACCGGCGGCTGAGCTCGTAGAAGCCCATGCCGAGCAGCACGCTCTTCCACCGCACGAGATCGTGCGCCGCGCCCGCGGGGAGCACGGCGCGCAGCGCGTCGGCGACGCGATCGCGCGACGGAAGCGAGATCACGTACGACGGCGAGCGCTGCAGCATCGTGACGTGCGCTGCCTTGGCAGCGAGGGTCGGGACCAGCGTCACCGCCGTCGCGCCGCTGCCGATCACGATGACGCGCTTGCCGGTGTAGTCGAGGTCGGCCGGCCACTGCTGCGGGTGCACGATGCGGCCGCGGTAGCGCGCGCGCCCGGGGAGCTCGGGCGTGTAGCCGGCGGCGTAGTCGTAGTAGCCGGTGCACGTGAACAGGAAGCTGCAGGTGAGCTGCACGATGCGCGCGTCGTCGACGCGGACGTCGAGCGTCCACCGTGCCTCCGCGCTCGACCAGCGCACGGCGATCGCGCGATGCCGGTAGCGGATCTTGCGATCGATCCCGTACGCGGCCGCCGTGTCGCGGATGTACGCGAGGATCGACGCGCCATCGGCGATCGCGTGCGGATCCGTCCACGGCCGGAACGAGTAGCCGAGCGTGTACATGTCCGAGTCCGAGCGCACGCCCGGATAGCGGAACAAGTCCCAGGTGCCGCCGCTGCACGCGCGGGCCTCGAGGATCGCGTAGGTCTTGCTCGGGCAGTAGGTCCGGACGTGATACGCGGCGCCGATGCCGGACAGACCGGCGCCGACGATCACGACATCGAGGTGCTCGGCGGGGGTCACCGTCGTCGCCCCTCAGCCGAGCGCGCGCTCGATCTCGGCGCGCGTGACCGCGCCTTCTCGCAGGATCGTGAACCCCGACTCGGTGACCTCGGCGATCGTCGACGGCGGTGCCGGCGGGACGTCACCCGCATCGACCCACACGTCGACCGAATGCGTGAAGCGCTGGCGCACCGCGACGGCCGAATTCGCACCCGGCTTCTTCTCGAGGTTCGCGCTCGACAACAGGATCGGTCCACCGAACGCGAGCACGATGGCGGCCGCGAGCGGATCCTGCGGTGCGCGCACGCCGAGCTTGCCGGTCGCCTTGGTCAGCATGGCGCGCACCTTCGCCGGCAGCTCCTTGCTCGGTGGCAGCACCATGGTGATCGGGCCGGGCCACAGCTTCTCGGCGAGCCGGCGCGTGGTCTTCCACGTCGTGCCGTCGACCACACCCTTGGCCGAGGCGAGGTCCGGGACCGCGACCAGCGCGGGGTGGCTCTTCGCGCGCCGCTTGCTCTGCACGAGGCGAGTCACCGCGTCGACCGACCGAACGTCGGCGGCGATGCGATAGGTCCCGCGCAGCGGAAAACACGCGAGCCCGCCATCGGAGAGGACCTGGGCGATCTCGGAGACGCGCGCGGTGACCTCGGCGAGAGGGATGATTTTCATGCGACGCCGCATCGTACCAGTTCATCTCGCCCGACGGCCTGTGGGCCGAGGAGTACTCAAGTACACTGGACGGGATGAAGGACCGCCCGGAACTATCGGTACCGCCCGCCACGGTCGCCGAGCTCGAGGACGGGCTGCGCACGCTGCATCAGATGGAGATGCAGACCAAGCTGCAGCTCGAGCGCGTCGAGTCGCTGGTGCGGGCGGCGATCAAGGTGCTGCACCGCGCGGATCTGGTGCACCAGGATGCGGTCGAGGCCGAGGCCGAAGCGCAGCGGATGCAGCTGCTCGAGGAGCGGCGCATGGAGACGCGCGTCGTCCTCGGGCCCGACACCGACAAGCACACCGTCGAGGTCCCCAAGATCGACTGCGCGGCGCGCATGCACCTGTGCAAGGCGCGCTGCTGCCGGTTGGCGGTCGCGCTCGACTTCCAGGATCTCGACGACGGTCTGCGCTGGGAGTACGGGCGGCCGTACGAGCTGAAGCGCCGGCGCGAGGACGGATACTGCGTGTACTCGGCGCCCGGCACGTACGCCTGCACCGCGTACGAGGTGCGGCCGTCGATCTGCCGCGCTTACGACTGCAGCGAGGACAAGCGGATCTGGGACGACTTCGAGCAGCGAATTCCGGCGAAGTGGATGGATGACGTCAGCGTGCTGCCGCTCGTCCAGATTAGACTGCCGAAGCGATGAGCCAGGCCCTCTCGACCGTCGATCCGAACAAGCGCAGCGTCGTCGTCTTCACCCACCCCGGCGATCCATGGCCGCAGATCGCGGCGTGGGCGCAGCGCCACAAGTACCTGCCGCGCGCGCCGCAGACCGGCGACGTGAAGTTGTTCCAGAAGGGCAGCGGGCTGTGGACGGCGCCGATGCGCGCGCAGTTCACCAAGCGCGGCGATCAGATCGAGCTGCAGGCTTGGGTGCACAATCCGCTGTTCGCGAGGATCATGGCGCTGTTCATCCTGCCCGCGGAGATGAACATCAACTCGGGCGGGTTCCGCGCGGTCATCCCGCGCAACATGGCGCGCAAGGCCGTGAACGAGCTGCTCGCCCAGGTCGGCGCGCCGCTGATCCCGTAGAGCCGCGCCGCCGACGCTCCGACGGACGGAGCGCTACTTGCGCTGCTGGAGCTGCGCGATGCGGTTGTCGATCTTCGCGGCGAGCGTCGCCGGCGGGTTCAGCGCCTTGGCCTGCTGACACGACGCGAGCGCCGGCTGCCACTGCTCGAGCTGGATCTGGACGATGCAGACGTTGAACGCGAACCGCGCATCGGGGTGCATCGCCTGGGCCTTCTGGAACAGCGCGAGCGCCGCGCTGAGGTCGGCGGCGTAGAGCTTCTCCTTGCCTTGCTCGTTGACCGCTTCGGCCTCGACGAGGTTGCCCGTGGGTGGCGGCGGGGGCGGGCTCTCGGCTCCCGAGGAACCGCTGCCGCTGCCCGTGTCGTCGGGCGGCGGAGGCGGCGGGGGCTCGACCTTGGCGACGCGCGGACCGGTGCAGCCCGACTTCGAGAGCAGATCGGCGACCGACTCGGCGATCTTGTCGACCGCCTCGAACTCGGGGACCGAGTTGTTGACCACCACGCCACCCGACTTGCCGCGGATCTTCGCGGTGCCGAGGAGCTGGTTGTCCTGGCCGTCGGCGAGCACGAGCAGCGTGTCGACCGTGGCGACGTTGTTGTTGGTGATGAAGCCACCGCCGCCACGACCGGTCGCGATGATGTTGAGATCGAGCAGGATGTCCGACGGCTGCCCGCTTGCGAGCTCGATCTGATCGAACTGGCAGGCGCGGCGCAGGCGATCGATGACCGAATTCTGCAGCGCGACCTTCGTGCCCTCGGACGCGAACGTCTGGTTGCGCACACGCACCGCGATCGAGCGGAACGACTGGAGGTTCGCGACCGGCATCGTACGCTCGACGGTGGCGGAGGCACGGCACGCCGCGAGAGGGAGCAGCGCGCCAACCAGGGCGGGAAGGACAGCGCGTCGGCGAAGGTCATCCATCGCCTGGAGCATACGTCACGCCGAGGCGCGATCGGATGTCGTGGCGATGTACTGCTGCGTCCGCCCGTCCCAGGCGTAGACGTCGGGGCCCGGCGTCAGATCGAGTTCGCGGATCGCGCGCTTGATCGGCCGGAAGCCATCGGTCATCGGCAGGCTCTCGACGACGCGGACGAGCCGCGGCCGACCGTACTCGGGCAGCGAGGCGACGTGCCTCGAGAGCTCCGCGAGATCGAGCGACGCGCCGGGTTGGAGCTGGATCGCGGCGATCGCGTGCTCGGCGCCGGCGTGATCTGGATCGGTCCGGCCGGCGGCGATGCACAGCGCGACGGCGGGCAGCTCGTAGAGCACGTCCTCGATCTTCGTCGAGGCGATGGCGCCGAGGCGGGTGTGGATCATCTGCCCCGCGCGATCGAGGTGCCAGAAGTCACCTTCGGTGTCGACGGATGCGACGTCGCCGGTGACGAACCACAGGTCGCCCGGCTCGAACGCGTCGCGGATCAGGCGCGCGGGATCGATGTGCGCGACGTCGGTCCCGGCGCGCGATGACAGGCGCGCGACCAGCATGCCGGGCTCGTCGAGCCGCGCGCGGATCAGGCGGCCCTGGCCGGAGCGCTCGAAGTCGTGATCCGCGAAGCTCCACGCGGCGACGACGACCTCGGGGCTGCCGGGCAATGGACGGCCGACGGAGCCGATCTTCTTGCCGCGCGCGTTGGCGAGCACCGCGTTGGCTTCGGTCGAGGCGTACATCTCGAGCACGCCGACGGGGCCGAAGCGGTCGACGAGCTGGCGCCACACGTCGCGGCGCAGGCCCGAACCGGCGAACAGCCGCACCGGGTTGTTCTTCTCGCCGAGCACGGGCGGCGCGTCGACGAGGCGGCGGCACATCTCGCCGGCGTAGTAGACCACGCTCACTCCGTAGCGCCGGACCTCGTCCCAAAAAGTGGCCGGCTCGAAGCGCGACGCGAGCGCGAGCCGCGCACCGCCGGTGAGCGCGCTGCCGGCGGCGACCAGCGTGCCCGACGGGTGATGCAGCGGCAGGCAGCAGTAGACGGTGTCGCGCGTGGTCAACGTCGCGGCCGCCGCAGCGCCGAGCGCGGAGAATGCCCAGCGGCGGTTGGTGATGCGCGTCGCGCGCGGCGGCTCGAACTTGCCCGACGAGACGAACACCATCGCGAGGTCGCGCGCGCGGCCGGGGTCGGGCTTGTACCAGGCGGGGAGGGTGACGGTGTCCGGATCGATCGCTTCGAGATCGAGCACGCCCGCGGGCAGTGTGCGTGCGGCGCCCGGCTGCCACGGCACCTCGCCGACGCCGCCGAGCACGAACACCTTGCCGGTCACGGCGGCGCGCGCGCGGGCGGCGCCATCGGGATCGACGACGAGCACGTCGGCGTCTCCGAGCTCCATCGCTCTCGGCAGCACGGCGTCGGGCGTCTCGGGCGACAGCAGCACGGCGACCGCGCCGAGGCGGTTGATCGCGCACACGAGCGACAGGTGGCTCGGCCGCGACTTCATCATCACCGCGATCTTCTGGCCCGGCTTGAGGCCGCTCGCGATGAGGCCACGCACGACGGCGTCCACGCGGCGGTTCGCATCGGCGTAGGTGAACGCACGCCCGCGGAACAGGAAGAACGTGCGATCGCCGATCGAACGCGCCTGATCCGAGAGCGAGCGCCCGAGCGAGACGAGCGAGTCGTCCTGCAGGTTGCGCAGGCGGTTGATGCGCGGCAGCTGCCAGCGCGCGTTGTCGACGTAGCTACCGAGGTCCTCCGACAGCTCGGCCAGGCGCTCGACGGCGACCTTCGCGGTCTTCTCGACGAGCTCGCGCGCGAGCTCGAGATCCAGGCCGTCGCGATGCGGGTCGTCCTCGGCGGCTTCGTCCTCGGCGGCCTCGGTGGTCACGGCGGGGGCGGGCGCCTTGCGCGCGTCGACCGCATGCTCGGGCAGCGAGCCCGCGTCCTCGCGCCACCGCATCCAGTCGACGATGGTCGGCCACGTGACGCCGAGCGCGGTCGAGCCCACCACGAGCCCGAAGTGCCCGGCCTTGAGCCACACCTCGAACATCTGATCCACGCGTGGCGCCGCACGCCGGATCCCGCGCACGGCGGCGGGCCGGCCCATCTCGTCGCGGCTGCCGACGAAGTACAGCACCGGGCACGTGAGGTCGCTCAGCGTGACGGTGTGGCCGTCGATGACGAAGCCACCCGACTGCATGCGGTTACCGACGATCAGCTCGTCGACGAACTTGCGAAAGGCCGGGCCCGGCCACGCGACGAAGCCCTCGCCTGCGAGGAACAGCCGCTTCGCCTCGCGCTTCTCGAGCGCGCTGCGGTCGTGCAGGTTGCGCACGAAGTCGACGAGCTGCTTGGCCTCCTTGCGCGCCGACAGCAGCTTGAACCCGGTCGACGTGAACATGCCGGGCAGGCCCTCGATGCGCGACAGCGGCCACGAGAGCGCCGAGCGCAGCCCGGCGACGATGCGCTCGGTGGTGTCCTCGCCGAGCTTCACCGTGCGGTGCAGATCGACGGGGCTGCCCATCGTGATCACCGACGCGAGCCCGGCCGACTTGCGGAACGCGGCGGCCTGGTAGCAGAACATGCCGCCCTGCGAGTAGCCGGCGAGGTGGACGTCGTGCCCGGTCGCCGCGCGCACGCGATCGACGGCCTGCGAGACCGCGCGCACGTGATCGTCGAGCGTGCGATCCATGCCGCCCTCTTCGCGCTCCGGCGCGCCGAAGTCGACGAGCCACACGTCGACGCCCCACCGTGAGAGCGCGGCGACTGCGCTGACGTCGGGCGAGATGTCGTAGACCTCCGACGCCACCATCAGCGGCGGCACGAGCAGCAGCGGCGCGGTGACCGGGCGGGCGCCGTCCTCCGGCGCGCGCGCGTAGCGACGCAAGCGGTAGACCCGCTCCTCGTGCAGCACCTCGAACGGCGCGCCGTACGGTGCGGTGAGCCGGCCGGCGCGTGCGATCTCGAGCGCGTTCTGCCAGGCGAGACCGAGCCGGCGGAGGCGGTGGGCCCACCGGGCCATGTCAGCCCGCTTGGCCGGCGAGGCGATAGCCAACGCCGCGCTTGCTCTCGATCAAGTCATCGGCGTGCACGCCCGCGAGCTTCCGGCGCACGCGATGCACGAGCTCGCGCACGTTCTCGCTGTCGGCCTGCACGGAGCGGAACGACAGCGCGTCGGCGATCTCGTGCCAGGCGACGTAGGCGAGCTCCGCGTCGGTGACGGAGCGGCGGCGCTCGACGAGCAGCTGCAACAGACCGAACTCCATCGCGGCGAGCTCGATCGAGGCATCGTTGATGCGCAGCACGCCGCCGTCGACGCGCTGGCGAAGGTCGAGCATGTGGCCGCGAGGCGTCGTGACCTTCGCGCTGAACACGAGCTCGTCACGCCGCGTGGGCGCGGTGCGGCCGGCGCCGCGCGGAGCCTCGACCTTGGGCAGCGCTTCGTTCCAGAAGTAGAACTTCACGTCGCCGAACCGCAGGGTGTTGCCGGCGGCGAGAGGACCGTTGGTCACCCGATTGCCCTCGACCTCGGTGCCGTTCCGGCTGGAGTTGTCCACGATCTGCCACACGCCGTCGGTGCGACGCAGCGTGGCGTGCTCGCTGGACACGGACGCGTGGAGCACCGCCAGCTCGACCTGTGGATCACGCCCGATCTTGGTGCCGTCGGTGCAAGCGTGAGCGACGCCCCACGCATCGATCAGCGACGCCTGCGGGGCGCTAACTCGTGAGAAGATCTGCTCGCTGGTGATGCCGGGTGAGGCGATCGCGACTCCGTGAGATGTGCACAGGACCCCGATCGACCGGGGCGACGAGCAGAGCAGGCACGACACCGTCACCCGGAAACGATCACCCGGGAATCACATCGGCGCAACCCCTGTGGCCTACCAGGTGCCTGCAGCCATCAGGCCTAGCTGCCCCTCCGCTACCCAAGGCATGTACGACGCTCCGGCGGTCGCGCCCGTCGCGGGGCGTCCCACGCTCGGATCCGGAGCGCTGTCGCGCGTCATCATGATGCCAAGGCCGAATCCGCCCCACATACCGGCGGTCATGCACGCGGCGATCACATCGCCGTTGCGCTCGGTGTCGCCGGTGTCGTTCTTCTCACCGGTCGCGAGGCCCGCGACCATGCCGCCGACGAGCGCGCCGACGCCGCTCGCCGCCGCCACGATCCGCGCGCGGCGCGGTGACCAGTCGAGCTGCGGTGCGATCAGCGCACCCGCGACGAGGCCGAGATCGGTGCCGAGCGCGAGCGTGCCGTTCTCCCAGTTGCCGAACTCCTGGTCGCGGCTGCCGGCGATCGCGCCGAGCGCGGCGGTCGCGGCGCCGAGCACGGTGAGGTTGCCGACGAACGTCGCCTGCGCGCCGGTGAGATCGGCGGCCTGCCCGTAGATGAACCCGCCGCTGGCGCCGATCGCGCTGCCGAAGAACAACAGGCCGAGGATCGACGATGGCTCCT
This sequence comes from Kofleriaceae bacterium, assembly GCA_035539815.1. Taxonomy (GTDB): domain Bacteria; phylum Myxococcota_A; class Polyangia; order Haliangiales; family Haliangiaceae; genus JABFXX01. The sequence goes on along the minus strand of DATLHR010000619.1, from coordinate 1,594 downwards.
CCCACCCCGTGGGCTCGATGAGCAGCGCGCCGTTCGCGGCGCCGACGATCAGACCGATCGTCGTCGCGCGCGCGGCGCCTTCATCGATCTTGTACTTCTCGGTGAGCAGCCAGCCGCTCGCGCCGCCGCCGAGCAGACCGCCGAGCAGGAGCATCGTGCCGACGCCGCCATTGTCGATGTCCTGGCGGACGATGATGTCGACCGCGGCGAGCGTGCCGACGGCGGCGAAGTCGGCGATCACCTCGCCGTTGTGGGCGCGGTTGCGCGCGGGCGACGTCGTGACCTGCCCCACGGGCTGCGCGGAGTACGGCTGTGGGTAGTACGGCTGCGGCGGCGGGTAATAGGGCTGCGGTTGCGGATAGGGCTGCGGCTGCGGATAGGGCTGCGGCTGTGGAGAGGGCTGCGGCTGCCCGTTCGGCGGCGGTGCGGGCTGTGTCGAGGGTTGTCCGGGCGGCTGGGGCTGCTGCGGCGGCGCGGGCTGCTGGGCGACGAGCGCCGGATCGGTGTATGCGGGCTGCGCGACGGGCGCCGGCGTCGGCGGCGGTGGTGGTGGCGGTGGCGGCCCTGATGTCGTTTGCGACATCGGAAGGCATCCAGTCAACGCGAGCACCAGAGCCACCGTGATCGTTCGCATGGCGCCCAGTATCGACGGCGGATCTCCGTCGAGGAAAGCCGCGCATCGTGAGCCCACGGTGATGGCGTCGGAAGCCCCGTGAGTACGCCGTTAGTGGCCACGGCAACGTGCCTATAATCGCCGTAGATGCGGCAGCACCTGGCAAAGCTCCTCTTCTCGTCGACGCTGCTCTCGGGCTGTTCGCTGATCTACGACACGAGCGAGCTGCCGAGGATCGATGCTCCGCCGCCGGATCAGCCGATCGACGCCCCGCCGCCCGACATGCCGTTCGACGCGAACGTCACGATGTTCTCGCTGACGGGGGCCGCTCCGTCGGTGCTCGTCGAAGGGCAGGGCGATGGCGGCAGCCGCAAGGCCGTGCTCGTGCTCACCGGCGAGAGCTTCGCGATGTCGGCGAGTCCGATGGTGTCGCTGTCCGCCGTGCCGAGCGCCGACGACGCTGCGCCGCCGCCGCCTGCGTTCAACGCGACGGTCCACAACGACCAGATCGTGGTCAGCGGCGACGGCACCCTGCTCGCAGTACCGGTCACGCTGGCCGTCGACGAGACGGCGACCGACACGCTCCCTCTCGTCATCACGCTCGTGCAGACCGGCCCCGACGGACCGATCACCCGGGTGTTGAGCGATGCGGTGTCGCTGCGACGCCTGCCCGAGCTGAACGACGGCGATCCGCTGCTCGCCAGCGGCTTTCCCGGCGCGGAGCGCGTGTTCTCGAAGGTGTCGCTCACCGCCGGAACCATCAAGGGCGTGACCCCCGCCTCGGCGGAGCCGGTGCTGATCCGCTCGACGTCGTCGATCACGGTCGCGGGCGCCGCGACGATCAACGTGAACGCGCCGAACGTGAACAGCAGCGGCACGGATCGCAAGCTCCCCGGGCCGGCCGGCGGCAGCGGTGGTGTTGGTGGCGGCGCGCTCGGCGGAAATGGCGGGCCGGGGACCGGGCCGACGATGAGCGGGGAG
>DATLHR010000618.1:0-5623 GCA_035539815.1 Kofleriaceae bacterium | reverse complement strand
ATGATCGGCAGTGCAATGCCGACCGCCTGCGAGATCAAAGGAAGTACTACGCGCGCAATTTCCGGGTCCATCTGTCCCTCCCGGCGCGCAGCTTAACGGGATTCGCTCCCGTTAACCAGAAGTCGGACGCGGACCGATCGGAGCCGTCGGCGGGTTGTGAATGTCCCAGATGTTCGTCTGCTGGTACTGGTTCGAGTCCATCAGCGTGAAGCCGACGAAGAGTGAGGCCGCGAGCACCGCACTCATGAAGATCACCGTGTGGAAGATCTTGTCGTACTTGAGGTGCATGAAGAACAGGACGACCAGGGTCGCCTTGATGACGGCGATCAACATCGCGAACGCGAGGTTGATGTTCGGACCGAAGTCGACCTTGGTGGCGAGCACGGTGACGATCGTCAGCATGAGCAGCGCGCCGCCGGTGCCAAGGAGAACCTTGGTCGAGGCGACGTGCGAGATGCCGTGATGCTCGTCGTGGGCGTCGTGATGAGCGTTAGCCATGGTGTGCCTCGCTTCCTCAGTGGATGAGGTACATGAGCGGGAAGAGGAAGATCCAGATGAGGTCGACGATGTGCCAGTACAGCGCGGCGAAGTCGATCGGGCCGAAGTAGTCCGGCGTGAAGTGCCCCTTCACGGAGCGGATCAGCAGCCAGATGAAGATGAACACGCCGATGAGCACGTGGACGCCGTGCAGGCCGGTCATCGCGAAGTAGATCGTGAAGAACATGCTCGTGTTCTCCGGCGGCGGGCCGGCGTAGAGCGCCGCCTTCTCGTCGGCATGCGTCGGCCTCGGCGTCGTCGCGATCTGGCTCTTACCGACGGCAGGCGTCTGCCCCACCTCGGCGAACGGATCCGCCGGTGCGGCCGCGGTCGGCGGCGTCTTGCAGTCGACCGCGATGCGGAGGTCGTTGCTGCTGCGGAGCGCGTGATCGCCGTACTCGACGACGAACGCCGACGCCTTGCCGTGCGAGCAATCGGAGACCCACGGCGTACCGTCGGCCTTGAGCTGGCCTTCCTTGCCGCCGCGCTGCTCGTTGCACGCGGACAACGTCTGGAACGGGCCTTCCCCGCCCGCCGGCGCCTTGCACTTGTCGCCCTCGCAGGTCCAGCGGAAGTACCACCCCGGACGGCACACGCCGGGCTGGTGGTTCGGCTTCCAGCACGGGAACACGTCCTTGTGCTCCGCGCCCGGCGCGAGCGAGAGTCCGCCGCCCGGACCGAACACGGGATCGAAGCAGCGAGGCCCGATCTCCTTGCGCGACTTCTCGGTGAACGTCGCCTTGCCGTCCTTGACGGTCGTCGCGCCCGAGACCTCGAACACCTTGCAGTCGAGCTGCACGCCGGGGCGCTGCGGCTCGAGATCGAGCGCGACGTCGGGGAAGCAGCCCTCGGTCGCGGCGCCGCGCGGCGTCTGCGTGGTCCTCGCGTTGAAGTCCCACTGGATCGTGGACTTCGAGCCCGGGCAGCTGTTGTTCATGTTCGCGAGCGGCGTGCCGCCCGAGCTGATGCACGGGTCGAAGCGCTCACCGAACAACAGGTGCTCGTGGATCTTGTGCGTGTACTCGAAGTACTTGATCACGAGGAACGCGCAGGCACACGCCAGCGTCGTCGCGATGCACGCGATGAGGAGCTTCTTCTGGCGCAGCTGGGCGGCGCGCACCGCCCACGCGGCCGTGAGGCTCGAGAAGATGAGGACCGCGGTGTTGATCGCGCCCATCTTCGTGTCGAGGTACTTGTGCGCGTACGCGTAGATCTCGGTGTGGTGGTGCCGGTACAGGATGTACGCGACGAACAGCGCCGAGAAGAACAGCACCTCCTGCGCGAGGAAGAGCCAGATGCCTAGCTTGCCCGCGTCGAACTGGTGCTGCGCGTCGTCGTAGTGGTGCTGGATGAACACCGAGCCGTGACCATGGCCGTGGTCATGCTCGTCGTGACCTGCGTGGGGTTTCTCGCTCACTTGTCATCCTCCGAGGACGGCTCGACCGCCGTCGCCGTGGGTCCCGGCTCGTCGTCACCCGGGGCGGAGCTCGACGGAGCTGCGGTCGCCTCGACCTTCTCGACGGGAACGGTCTCGCGCGTGTGGGCGTCCTCGACCTTGAGCTTGCTGGGCTCGACGGCGATCGGGGCGCGGCGCTCCCAGCGATCCTCCTCCACCTCGACGAGATCGTCGTAGTTGTAGATCTCGTGGATGACCGGAGGCTTCTCGAAGTTGTAGAGCGTCGGCGGCGACGGCGCCTGCCACTCGAGGGACGTGCCGCCCCACGGGTTGCGCGGCGCGCGCTTACCGTTCCACCACGACATGATGAGGTTGATCACCGCCACGAACATCGAGATGCCGAGCACGAACGCGCCGATCGTCGAGATCTGGTGGAGCGTCGTGTACTGCGGGTCGTAGTCCCAGTAGCGCCGCGGCATGCCGCGCGAGCCGAGGATGAACTGCGGCAGGAACGTCGCGTTGAAGCCGAAGAACACGCCGATCGCACACATGCGCGCGATCGACTCCGTGTACATGCGTCCCGTGAACTTCGGCCACCAGTAGTGGAGCGCGGCGAGGAACGCGACCAGCGTCGAGCCCATCATCACGTAGTGGAAGTGGGCGACGACGAAGTAGGTGTCGTGCAGGTGAACGTCGACGGAGAGGATGCCGAGGAACAGGCCGGTGAGACCGCCGATCGTGAAGATCAGCAGGAACGCCAGCACGTAGATCATCGGGGTCTTGAGCCGGATGTCTCCCTTGTACAGCGTCGACACCCAGTTGAAGACCTTGATCGCGGAGGGGATCCCGACGCTGAACGTCAGCGCCGAGAACACCATGTTCGCGAGGCGCGACTGGCCCGACACGAACATGTGGTGGCCCCAGACGAGGAACGACAGCAGCGCGAGCGAGACCGACGAGTACGCGATGAAGCGGTAGCCGAAGATCGGCTTGCGCGAGAACACCGAGATCATCTCGGAGATCACGCCCATCGCCGGGATGATCATGATGTAGACGGCGGGGTGCGAGTAGAACCAGAAGAAGTGCTGGAACAGCACCGGATCGCCGCCGAGCTGCGGGTTGAAGATGCCGATGTGCATGAACCGCTCGACGGCGAGCAGGCCCACGGTGATGCCGAGCACCGGCGTCGCGAGCACCTGCATGATCGCCGTCGCGTAGATCGCCCACGCGTTGAGCGGCAACTGGAACCAGCCCATGCCCTGCGGGCGGAACTTGTGGATCGTCACCAGCATGTTGAGGCCGGTGAAGATCGAGCTGAACCCGAGGATGAACACCGCGAGCACCGCGACGAGCACGGGCGTCTGGGTCTTGAGACTGTACGGCGTGTAGAGCGTCCAGCCGGTGTCGAGACCGCCGAACGGGATCGCGATCACGAGCATCAGCGCGCCGATCAGCCACAGGTAGAACGACGCCAAGTTGAGCCGCGGGAACGCGACGTCCGGGGCGCCGAGCTGGACCGGCAGGATGATGTTGCCGAGCGCGGCCGGTAGGCCGGGGATGATGACGAGGAACACCATCACCGCGCCGTGGAGCGTGAAGAACTTGTTGTAGGTGTTCTGCTCGACGAGCGTCTTGCCGGTGCTCCACAGCTCGGTGCGTACGAGCAGCGCGAACACGCCGCCGACGATCAACGAGATGAGGATGCCGTACAGGTACATCATCCCGATCCGCTTGTGATCGAGCGTGGTGAGCCAGCCGACGATCCGTTGGCCGAGCGGCTTGCCGTCGTGGATCGAGAGGAAGTCGGGCTCGTTCTCGGGCCCGTCCTGATGCTTGGTCTGGGTGGTCGCCATGTTGGTTCCTACTGGAGCGACTTGATGAAGGCGATCAGGCCTTCGATCTCTTTCTCTTTGAGCTGACCCGAGAACGACGGCATCGCCGTCGCCGGGAAGCCCGGGCGCGCCTTCGCGGATGGGACCATCAGCGACTCGCGGATATAGTTCTCGTCCATCGGCACGGTGCCGCCCGACTGCAGCGGGACCGGCTGGCCGAACGTGCCCTTGAACGACGGGCCGACGCGGGTCGAGCCATCGACGCTGTGGCAGCTCGTGCAGCCCTTCTTGTCGTAGAGCTTGCGGCCGAGCACCTCGGGCGGATCGTTCGATGCGCCGGTCTCGGCGAGGTAGCGCTCGTAGCCGCCCTTCTCGTGGACGACGATCACGGCGCGCCGGCCCCACGACTTCGTCTTGTCGTCGTACTTGCGGCCCATCTGCGAGTGGTCGGTACCGCAGTACTCGGCGCAGTGGAGGCTGTACGTACCGGGCTTGGTCGCCTGGAACCAGACGTACGTGTAGCGGCGCGGGATGATGTCCTGCTTGGTGCGCAGCACCGGCACGTAGAACGCGTGGAGGACGTCGTCGGACGTCATCACCAGGCGCACCGGCGTGTCGACGGGCACGTGCAGGTCGCTATCGCTGTAGCCGTTCGAGTGCGTGAACGACCACGACCACTGCTTCGCGCGGACGTTAACCTCGACCGCCTTCTGCGGCGGCGTGACGATGTGGATGTACGAGCGCCAGCCGTAATAGAAGAGGAACACGACGATGATCGTCGGGAGGATCGTCCACGTGATCTCCATGACGTCGTGGTGCGCCGGCGACGGCTCGGCCTTGTGGCCCGGGCGGTGGCGGTACTTCCAGACGAAGTAGATGACGAGGAACGTGATCGCGGAGAAGAAGAATATGGACAGCGCGAGGACCGCGATGAACATCATGTCCGACGAGTCCGTCGCCTTGTTCACCGCCTTCGGGAACCAGAAGTTGCCGCTCTCCTCGATCGGCTTGTTCGCGAGCTCTTCGTACCAGGGCAGCCCCGCGGGCGCCGCCGGTGCCGCAGCCGCAGCGGGTGCACCCGCCGCAGGTGCCGCCGAGCCCGCCGCAGGTGCCGCCGAGCCAGCCGCAGGTGCCGCGGCCGACCCCGCGGTCGGGGCCGGAGCTGCGGCCGCCGCCGAACCCTCGGCCGGCGCGGGTGACTCGGCAGCCGCTGAGCCTGTCGCCGAGCCGGCGGTCGTCGCCGAGCCGGCGGCCGGAGCTGCCGGCGCAGCAGGTGCTGGCTGCGCGGTGGCACGCGGCACACCGAACAGGCCGACCACGACGGCGCTGGAGAGCGCTGCCGTGAACAGCGCGACCACGATGGGTCGCAACGGAGAGCGATGCTTTCGAGGTGACGTCATGACACTCCCTGAGCGCCCTGAATACGGCGCCGGCGCTGGAGGTGGAACACGCCCAGCATGGAGACAACCAACACGAGGAAACCCACCGCGCCGATGCGCAGCGCGAACACACCCTGACGCGTCTTGCTGTTCGCGTTCGGGTCGAAGTGATAGCAGCGGTTCATGAACCCGACCGCCGTCGCCGGCGTCGCGGTGCCCGCCTTCATGATCGAGTCGCGCATCACCTGCGCGTCGAACTCGATGCCGTACACGTAGCGCGTGACCTCGCCGACGGTGCTGAGGAAGATCAGCGCCGCGGGGTGCGCCCACTCCGCGCGCTCCGGGACGTAGACGTACGAGAAGCCGACCGCCTTCGCGACGCGCTCGATCTGCGAGCCATCACCGGGCGTCGCCGCCGCGAGGAACGTCCAGCCCTTGCGCGCCGCGGCGCGCAAGGGCTGGACGTTCCTCGCGGCGGC
>DATLHR010000617.1:0-14397 GCA_035539815.1 Kofleriaceae bacterium | reverse complement strand
CGCCCGCGTGCACGCGCTCGATGCCGAGCTCCGCCGCCACCGCGCGCGCGACCTCCTCGCGATCGCCCGAGATCATGACCGGCGTGATGCCCAGCTCGCGCAGCACCTTCACCGCACCAGCCGCAGCAGGCGCCGGCGGGTCCGCGAGCGCGATTAGCCCCGCGAGTGCACCGTCGATGGTGACGAACGCGTGCGAGGCGGCGTCGGACGTGTTGCGGGCCAGCCCGTCGAGCGCGGTAGCCTCGATGCCCGCGAGCACCATGCGATCGCGCGCGCCGATGCGAAGCATGCGCCCATCGACGGATGCCGTGAGGCCGGCGCCGGGCTCGACGGCGACCTCCGCGGGACGCGAGAGCGACAGGCCGCGCGACGTGGCCGCGTCGACGATCGCGCGCGCGTATGGATGCTCGCTGCCCTGCTCTGCAGATGCGGCGAGGCGGAGCAGCTCGTCCTCGGAGATGCCGGTGGCGGTCAGGCCGACGACCGTGGGCGTGCCGGTGGTCAGCGTGCCGGTCTTGTCGAGGCAGACCACGTCGATCGCGCTGCCCGCCTCGAGGGCGCCGCCCGTGCGGAACAAGATGCCGAGCTCGGCGCCGCGCGCGGTGCCGACGGCGACGGCGGCGGGCGTCGCGAGGCCGAGCGCGCACGGGCACGCGATGACGAGCACCGCGATCGTCCGCTCGAGCGCCGCGCTTGGAGCGGCGCCCGCGACCAGCCAGCCGGCGAACGTGAGCGCGGCGATCGCGAGCACGGCGGGGACGAAGTACGCGGACACGCGATCAGCGAGCCGCGCGATCGGCGCCTTCTCGCCCTGCGCATCTTCGACGGCGCGCGCGATGCGAGCGAGCGAGGTGTCTTCGCCGGCGCGCGCGACGCGGACCGTGAGCGCGCCGGTGTGGTTGAGCGTGCCCGCGTACACCGGCGAGCCTTCCTCCTTGTCGACGGGGAGCGCCTCGCCGGTGAGCATCGACTCGTCGAGCGCCGAGGCGCCGGAGATCACGGTGCCGTCGGCGGGGAGGCGCTCGCCCGGCCGCACGAGGATCACGTCGCCGGCGTGCAGCGCGGAGGCGTCGACATCGCGCTCCTGCTCGTCGACGATCGCGTGGGCGGTCACCGGTGAGAGCGAGACGAGGCCACGCACGGCGTCGGCGAGCCGCGAACGCGCGCGCGCCTCGAGCAGCTTGCCGATCATGACGAACGCGACGATCGCCGCGGCGGCCTCGAAGTAGAGCATCGGCAGCGCCCCCGCGGGCGCGAGCAGCCAGCGCGTCGCGGTGATCGTCGAGGCGAGCCAGGCCGCACCGGCGCCGAGTGCGATCAGCGTGTTCATGTCGGGAGCGCGGTGGCGCGCGGCGGTCCAGCCCGCGACGAGGTAGCGGCGTCCGGGACCGAACATCGCCAGGGTGCCGAGCACGAGCTGTAATGCCGCGCTTGTCGTCGCGTCGATCCGGTCATGCAGCATCCCGATCGGCATCAGCAACGCCCCGAGCACGACGGCGAGGAAGGCGTCGCGGCGGAGCCCCGCGCGCTCGGCCCGGCCGGCCTCCTCGATCGCGCCGAGGCGGGCGCGGCCGCCCCTGGCACCGTCGAGGACATCCGCGGGAACCTCGTAGCCAGCGGCGCGAATCGCGGTTGCGGCGGCGGCGACGGAGACGACATCCGGATCGAGCTCGAGGCGCGCGCGCGACAGCGCGAGGTTCACGTCCGCGCGGGTGACGCCGGTGACGCCGAGCGCGGCGCGCTCGACGCGGCGCACGCACGCGGCGCAGGTCATCCCGAGCACGGGAAGATCGACCTGGGTGATCCGCTGCGGCTCCATGCTACGGTCCATTCCGTGCTGACCACCTTGCGCGTCGGAGGCATGACCTGCAACGGCTGCGTGCGCCATGTCCGCGAGGCCCTGCGCGGGGTCCCCGGGGTGACCGCGGTCGAGGTCGACCTCGCCGGCGGGCAGGCTCGGATCGAAGTCGCCCCCGAGACCTCGGTCGACCATCTGGTCGCCGCGGTCGAGGCAGCCGGATATTCGGCGACCCCTGTCACGCACGGCGGCGCTGGCGCCTAGAAGGGCCATGAAGCTCGTGCGTGCCCTCCTCGTCGGTCTTGCCATCTTCGTTCCGGTCGCTGCGTTCGCGGGCGCGGGCGACGAGCCCTGCTGCGACATGCCGTGCTGCCAGGACGGTGGCTGCGACTGCTGCGATCACTGCCCGAACCGGTAGGCGATGATCGATCGCGCGCAGCTCGACCGGTGGATGGCCCAGGCGGCGGACGGCGATCGCACGGCGATCGAGCCGCTGTTCCATGCGCTGTCGCCGATCGTGCGCGCGTACGCGACGCGCTTCCTGGGTGACCCCGTGCTCGCCGAAGACGCCGCGCAGGAAGCGCTCGTGAAGCTGTTCGGCCAGCTCGATCGGTACGAACGCGACCGCGATGCGCTCGCCTGGGCGCTGACCCACGCGATGTGGCAGTGCCGCACCGCGCGCAAGCAGGTCCTGCGCCGCGGCGAGGTCGCCTCCGACGATGATGGCCGTACGATCGACGGGACCGCGCTCGCGATCGAGCGCGAGCTCGTGCGCTCGGCCCTCGTCGCGCTGGCCTCGCTGGGGCCGCGCGACATCGAGGTGCTCGTCGCCTCGCTCGTGGACGACGACGAGCTGCGCAGCAGCATCGCACCCGCGACGTTCCGCAAGCGCCTCGAGCGCGCGCTCACGCGCCTGCGTTCCACCTGGAGGGCTCGCCATGGCGTCCTCTGATCTCGCTCTCACCCGCGCTCGCCGCGCGTACGAGCGCGCGTACATCCTCGCCGGCCTGCGCGGGCTGGCGATCGCCGCCGGCGTGACGGTGCTCGCGGTCGGCCTGCATCGCGTGACCTCGACGGGATGGCTGTTCGCCGCGCTGCTCGCGGCGACGCTCGGCGCGCTCGGCTGGCGCGGCGGCGCGTGGAAGCGCGGTGCGTTCGCCGGCCTCATCGCGGGGCTGCCGCCGCTCGTCGTGCCGAGCATCGTGTTCGCGATGACGACGGGCGGTCACTGCACGGGATGTGCGGGTGCGGCGGAGTGGCCGTGCCTGCTGTCGTGCTTCGTGACCAGCTCGCTCGTCGGGCTGGTCGTCGGCCATCGCGCGAGCACCGACGCTTCGCCGCGCCTCTATGCGAGCGCCGCGATCGTGACCGCCTCACTCACGGGCCTGCTCGGCTGCGGCACCACGGGGCTCGGTGGCGCGCTCGGCGTGGTGATCGGCCTCATCGCGGGCGGCGTGACCGGCTGGGTCGTCGCCGACCGGAGTGCCCATGTGTGACCACGCGACGCCACGCTTGTGGCATACCCGCGGAGTGACTCGCGCATCGTTGGTCCTCGCGCTCACCTTCGTGCTCGGCTGTGGCTCGAGCCCCCCCAAGACCTCGACGATCACGTCGGAGCCCACCGCCCCGACGCCCGCCGTCGCCGGTGATCCGACGTGCCCGCTGCTCGTGCCCGGCACCTCGATCTCCGTCGAGGACACGGCCGAGGGCCCCGCCTTCGTGTTCGTCACCACCGGCGATGTCGCCGCGGTGCGCGCGCGCGGCGCGGCGCTCGCCGAGGTGAACAACACCAAGAACGGTCCGGCCGGCGCGTTCGGCATGGTGATCACCAAGCCAGCGCACGCGACGGCCTCGGACATCGAGGGCGGCGTGCGTGTCACGTACAAGCCCACGAACGCGGCCGACGCCGGCGCGCTCGGCGACGAGCTGCGCATGCACGGCGGTCACCTCGCGGGCGCGACCTCGTGCGAGATGCACCACTGAGACCGAGATCAACGATGCGCAGATTGTTCTTCGTGGTGGTGGTGACGGTCGCTGGCTGCGCGGTCGGTGAACCCGCGCGCGATGCACGGGATCCGGCGAGTGCATCAGCTCCCGCCGGAAGACTCGCGGGACCGCCACCGAGTCTGCGCGCCGGCGTCGTGACGTACCCCGACCTGCCAGCCGCGCGCGCGCGGCCGCCGCAGCACGACCACCATCATCACGGCGCGCCCGAACCAGCTCCAGCACCCGCACCCAGCGGGCACGACCACGATCACGGCGCGACCACCCCCGAGCCCGCCGCGCACGACCACGGTGAGTCGGGGCCAGCGCCCACTAACCACCACCGCCACGCGCCGTGACTCGCTTCGCCGCTCTCGCCCTCGCGCTCGCCGCGTGCGCGCCCTCGATGCGCGAGCTGCGCGAGCCCGTCGACGCCGATCTCGCGCGCCGGCTCGGCCCCGAGCTCGATCCGCGTACACCGCTGCGCATCGACGACGTGCTCGCGCGCCCACTCGATCGACAAGCGGCGATCAAGATCGCGATCGCCAACAACGCGCGCCTCGCCGCGGCGTACGACGAGCTCGGCATCGCGGGCAGCGGGCTCGCAACTGCGCTCGCGCTCGGCCCGCTCGAGGTCGACGGTGCGGTGCGGTTCGGCGGCGACGCTGTCGAGTACGAGATCGATGTCGTGCAGAACATCCTCGGCGTCATCACGAGCGCGCGCCGGCGCGCGGCGGCACGCGGTGACGTCACCGCCGCGAAGGCAACTGCGGCCGCCGCCACCCTGCGACTCGCGGGGCGCGTCGAGGTCGCGTTCACCGATCTGCTCGCCGCGCAGCAGGAGCTCGAGCTGCGGCGCGCGGCGTTCGAGGCCGCAGATGCAGCCGCGCTGGTGCGCGAGCGCATGTACGCCGCGGGCAACACGTCACCGCTCGCCCAGGCGCGCGAGCGCGACGCGCGCGAGCAGGCTCGCATCACGCTCGGCCGCGCGGAGGCCGCCGTCGAAGCGCGGCGCGAGACGCTGAACGCGCTGCTCGGACTGTCCGGCGAGCGGACGAAGTGGACCGCGACGGGTCGATTGCCCGAGCTGCCGGCGCAGGCCCCCGCGCTCGACGAGCTCGAGACCACGGCCGTCGCCGCGAGCCTCGAGCTGGCCGCCGGCCGAGCGCGCACGCTCGCCGCGACGAACCGCGCCGCCGATGCGCGGCTGCGCTCGGTCTTGCCCGAGCTCGGCGTCGGTGCCGCCGTCGACGTCGATGCAGAAGGGATCACCGCCGTCGGTCCCGTGGTGCGCATCGGGCTCCCGGTGTTCGACTGGGGCAGCGGCCCGCGCGCGCAGACCCGCGCCGCGGCGCGCAAGGCGGATCACGAGCTGACCGCGTCCGCCGTCGAGCTGCGTGCGCAGGCGCGTGCCTCTCGCGTCAGCGCGCTCTCCGCCTTCCAGGAGGCACGCCACATCGCGACCGTACTCGTGCCGCTGCGGCAGCAGATCCTCGACGAGACGGTGAAGCACTACAACGCGATGGACGCCGACCCATTCGCCTTGCTGCTCGCGCGCCAGTCGCTGGTCGACGCGGCCGCGCAGCAACTCGACGCGGTCCGTCGCTACTGGAACGCCACCGCCGGCATCACCGCGCTCCAGCGCGGCGTGATGATCGAGCCCGTCGCGACCACCGAGCCCGCCGCGGCGTCGATGTCGCGCACCACGACCGAGACCCACTGAGGAGCCCATGACGATCTCGCGCCGCACCGTGCTGTCGGGAAGCTTGCTCGCAGGCGCCACGCTGCTCGCCAAGCGCGACGCCGACGCGCAGCCCGCCGCCCCCGCGCCTCCTCCGACATCGACGCCTGGCCCGACGACACCGCCACCCGCGACGCGCGGGGCGACCACCGGCCGCGTCATCGTCCCCAACGGCTGGACGCTGCCGTTCAAGCAGCGCGGCGACGTGAAGGTGTTCCATCTGATCGCCGAGCCGGTGAAGCACGAGATCGCCCCCGGCCTCGAGGTGATCGCGTGGGGCTACAACGGCTCGACGCCCGGTCCACTGATCGAGGCCACCGAGGGTGATCGCGTCCGCATCTACGTCACCAACAAGCTGCCCGAGGCCACGAGCGTGCACTGGCACGGCATCTTCTTGCCCAACGGCATGGACGGCGTCGCCGGCCTGACGCAGAAGGCGATCGGGCCGAACACGACGTTCCGCTACGAGTTCGTGTTCGATCGCGCGGGCACGTTCATGTACCACCCGCACGCCGACGAGATGACCCAGATCGCGCTCGGCATGATGGGCATGATCGTCGTGCATCCGCGCCGCCCCGCCGCCTCGGCCAGGCGCGTGCGCGACTACGCGCTGTTCTCCCACGCGTGGAAGGTGCCGATCGGATCGGTGCGCCCCGATCCGCTCGCGATGAACGACTTCAACGTACTCACCTTCAACAGCAAGGCGTTCCCGGCGACACAGCCGATGGTCGCGGAGGTCGGCGATCTCGTGCGCCTGCGGTTCGCGAACCTCGGGCCGATGGATCACCACCCGTTGCACATCCACGGCCACGCCTTCGAGCTCGTCGCCACCGACGGTGGGCCGATCCCGCGCTCGGCGCGTTTTCCCGAGACCTCGATGCTGGTCCCCGTCGGCAGCACGCGTACGGTCGAGCTCGTCGCCACGCTGCCCGGTGACTGGCCGCTGCACTGCCACATGACCCACCACACGATGAACCAGATGGGGCACGGGGCGGCGAACCTCGTCGGCGCCGACGTCCGCGGTCTCGACGAGAAGATCGGCCGTGCGGTCCCGGGCTACATGACGATGGGCGCACGCGGCATGAGCGAGATGAGCCACATGCAGATGGAGCAGCCGCGCAACTCGATCTCGATGGTCGGCGGCAAGGGCCCGCACGGCATCATCGACATGGGGGGAATGTTCACGATCCTCAAGATCCGCGACAAGCTGCCCGCCGGCGGCGGCGATCCGGGCTGGTACACCAACCCGCCCGGCACGCAGGCGCGCGAGGCCACCGCCGACGAGCTGCGCGGCGACGGCATCGACATCTGACGCGACCGCCGCCGCTCAGGCGGTGCGCGCGCGGCGCATGTCGAGGACGTAGTCGCGCAACAAGCGGCGCTCGCGCTGCGCGACCCCGGCGAGGCGCAGGCCCGCGCGGCACCAGAACCGCGGCTGGCCATCGGGCGTTCGGCCGGGCAGCGGCGTGAGGAAGGCGCGGGTCACCTCGCCGCGCGCCCACACGACCTCGTCGACGCCGGGCAGCTCGAGCTCGAGCTGGACGATGCGGCTCGCGTGCGCCGGATCGAACACGCGCTCGAGCTGGACGCCGATCGCCGACAGGTCCCGCATCGCCGCATGGCGCAGCTCGTTGCCGTTGGCGACCACGCCGCACAGGCCGTCGACGGCGATGCGCGGAGCGATCCGGCGAGGGTCGAGGAGGTTCACGAAAAAAATCGTAGGACGCTGCGCGGGGCCGGGCAAAAAACCTACTCGGCAGGCCCGCGGCGGAGCGCGGCCCTGCCGTACACGAGGCCGAACAGCATCGCGATGGCCGACCCGACCAGGATGCCGAGCTTGGCCGTGTCGAGCAGCGGCCCGACGGGAAACGCGAGCTGCGCGACGAACAACGACATCGTGAAGCCGAGCCCGCCGACGACACCGACGAGCAACAGCCCGCCCCGCGTCATCTCCTCGGATCGCGCGGTGACGCCGAGCCTGCTGGTCACGAGCGAGGCGGTCACGATGCCGATCGGCTTGCCGAGCGCGAGGCCGGCGATGATGCCCACGAAGATCCACAGGCCGCCGCCCGAGAGCTGCGCGCCACCGAGCACGACGCCCGCGTTGGCCAGGGCGAACAGCGGCATCACGCCGTACGCGACCCACGGATGCAGGATGTGGATCAGGTGCTCCGCAGGCGACACCGCCTCGCGGCGTGCCTGGTTGATCTCGTCGAGGCGCTTGTGCAGCTCGTGTCTGTCGCCGTGTGCGAGCTTCTCGAGATGTGCGTGCGTCGTCGCCGCGAACCCCGACGGGCCGAACCACGAGCGCGCGGGGGTGAGCAAGCCGAGCAGCACACCGGCGAGCGTGGGATGCACGCCCGCCATGTACAGACCGGCCCACACCACGACGCCGGGCACCAGGTACGCCACCGGCGCGCGCACGCCGATGCCACGCAGCGCGAGCACGGCAGCGATCCCGATCGCGGAGAATCCGACCCCGTGGACCTCGATACCGCCGGTGTAGAACACGGCGATGACGACGATCGCGCCGATGTCGTCGATCACCGCGAGCGCGAGCAGCAGCACCCGTAGCGCGTAGGGCACGCGCGAGCCGAGCAGCGTGAGCACGCCGACCGCGAACGCGATGTCAGTGGCCATCGGGATCGCCCAGCCGGGCGCGCCCACGCCGCCGCGGTTCAGCAGCGCGTAGATGATCGCGGGCGCGAGCATGCCACCGACCGCCGCGGCCAGCGGTAGCGACGCCCGGCGCAGGCTCCGCAGCTCGCCCTCGAACATCTCGCGCCGGATCTCGAGCCCGACGACGAGGAAGAAGATCGTCATCAGGCCGTCGTTGATCCAGAAGTGCAGCGGACGCTCGAAGTCGAAGTTACCGATGCGCAGGCCGATCGGCGTGTGCCAGAGCGCCTCGTACGACGGCGCCCATCGCGAGTTCGCCCACACCAGGGCGACCACGGTCGCCGCCATCAGCAGGATGCCGGAGGCGGCCTCGACGGCGAGGATGCGCTGGATCGGCGAGGCGAGCTTGAACACCGCACGCCGGGCGAGCGCCCACGACTCGGGCGGCAATGACGAGGGTGCAGCAGAAGGTGCAGCAGTAGTAGACGGCGAAGACGGGCGCGGCTCCACGAAACTCCTGGTGGTGTACCGGCGGCCCGACCGGTACGTGCGCCTGCAGCGCTTCAGGCGCTGCACCCATCGCGAATATAGCCGTTACGCGAGCTGGGCGTAGAGCGGAACGCTCCACGCGACGCCGAATCCGATCGACAGCACGCCCGCTGCGACCATCACCGTCCGCTGCCAGCGCGCGAGCGACCTCAGCGACGCTCCGACGAGCGCCGAGGCGACGGCCATGCCGACCCCCGACCCGAGGCCGAACAGCGCGATATAGGCGATCCGGCCGGCGGTCGAGGGGAGCTGCGCGAACACGAGCGCGGTCAGCGCGCCGCTGCCCGCGAGGCCGTGGACGATGCCGACCGCGAGCGGCCGCCACGCGAGCGTCCACCGGCCGAGGTGCACGTGGGCATCCGGTCCCGCGTGGACGTGCGCGTGCCCGCCGTGGGCGTGCACGTGAACCGGCCCGACGAGCCCCTGCCGCCAGGCCCGCACGATCGCGCGCGCGCCGAGCGCGATCAGCACCGCGGACACGCCGAGCTCGAACCACGCCGCGAGCCGCACGGGCAGCGCCTCGCCGAGCGCGATGAGCACCACGCCGACGATCACCAGCGACACCGTGTGCCCGAGCCCCCACAGCGCACCGAGCGCGGCCCCCTTCCTGGGATCGCGCGTCTCCGTCGCCAGCGTCGCAACCGCGGTGAGGTGATCGGGCTCGAACGCGTGCCGGAGCCCGACGGCGAGGCCGAGGAACACACCGGCGAGCGACGTCATCGGCGGCACGCTAGCACGCACGCGCGCGCCGCGTGGACCGCCGTCACGGATTCCGCGCGGGAGCCGCGCTCGCCGATGGCCGGCCGCCACACATCGGGAGCCCCGCCGGGATGTCGAACGTGAACTTGGTGTCGTCGATGGTCGGGTTGATCGTGCGGTCGCCCCAGTCGACGATCAGGTCCGCCTTCTCCTGCGGCGACTTGAACCGGGTCTTGCCGGGCATGCGGTACTCCTTCCCCCCCTCGTCCTTCACGACGCCGAACTCGGTGTTCTCGATCGACCACACGACGCGGCCGCCCGGATCGCGCAGCTCGCTCGCGATCACGTCGTTGCGGCCGTCGCGCGCGTCGATCGTGATCGACTGCGAGCCGCCCGCGCCGGTGAGTGCGACCTTCTCGTGGCCGTTCTTGCTGTCCCAGGTCACCGTTCCCGTCGCGCCCGCGATCACCGGCACCGTGCCGGTCGCGAACGCGAGGAAGTCCTCGGGCTCGACCTCGAAGCGCAACAGCGACGCGATCGAGTTGCGATCACAGGGGCCGGTGAGCTGACAGTTGTTCTGGAAGTCGGCGTACTTGAAGTTGGTCCCGTCGCACGCCATGTCGGCCAGCACGTTGCCGCCCGCCGGTGACAGCGCGTTGAACCGCACCTTCTTGCCCGTCCTGCCCATGACGAGCACGGTGCCCTTCAGCCGGTCCTTGCCGAGCCAGTAGTCCATCGTGCTCTCGGCGGCGAACGCGGTGCGCGCGGCGCGCTCCTGCGCGAGCCGGTCGACGATCTGCGCGGCGGACGGCTCCGGGTACGGGCGATTGACGCCCTTGCCACCAGGGCAACCGGTTGCGAGGACGAGCACCGCGGTCAGCACGAGCTTCATACGGGGTTGATAACAGAGCGAAGCGCGGGAAGCTTTCACTCACGTGGCGAACGTCACCGCATCCGGACTACCGCGTGTCGCTACTTGAGCATGCTCTCGAGGAACGCGTACTGGTCCGCGATCTTCTCGACCGTCTGCTTGACCATGTCCGCGCCGCCATGACCGGCGTTCTTCTCGATGCGCAAGAGGATCGGTGCCTTCGCAGTCTGCGCCGCCTGCATCACCGCCGCGAGCTTGCGCGCGTGCAGCGGATCGACGCGGTCGTCGTGATCCGACGAGTCGAACAGCACCGCCGGGTACGCCCGCGCCCCGGCATCGACGGCGACGCGGTACGGCGAGTACGCGTAGATCGCGGCGAACTGCGCCGGATCCTCGGCGGAGCCATACTCGGAGATCCAGGTCTTGCCCGAGCCGGAGAGGTGGTAGCGGATCATGTCGAGCAGCGGCACGCCGCAGACGACCGCCTTGAACAGCTCGGGGCGCTGCGTGGCCACCGCGCCGACGAGCAACCCACCGTTCGAGCCGCCGCTGATCGCGAGGTGCTCGGGGGACGTCCAGCCCTCCTTGACGAGGTACTCCCCGGCGGCGATGAAGTCGTCGAACACGTTCTGCTTCTTGAGCAGCATGCCGTCGCGGTGCCACTCCTCGCCGTACTCGCCACCACCGCGCAGGTTCGCGATCGCGTAGACACCGCCGCGCTCGAGCCACACCGCGCGCGACGACGAGAACGCGGGCGTCTGGCTGACGTTGAACCCGCCGTAGCCGTACAGGATCGTCGGGTTCTTGCCGTTCTTCGGCGTGCCCTTCTTCGAGATGATGAACATCGAGATCTTCTTGCCGTCCTTCGACGGGTAGAAGACCTGCTCCGTCTCCAACTGCGACGTATCGATCGGCAGCTTGATCCGCGCCCACTCGCTGACCTTGCCGGTCTTGATCGAGGTCTTGTAGATGACCTGCGGCTCGGTGAACGACGTGTACGCGAAGTAGCCGGTGTCCTCGTCTGGGTTCCCGCTGATGCCGCCCGACGTGCCGAGCGCCGGCAGCGCGACCTTGCGCACCGGCTTGCCGTCGAGCGTCCGCACCTCGACCTCGGTGGCGGCGTTGCGTAGATACGTCGCGATCAGCTGCCCGCCGACGACGGAGACGCCCTCGAGCGTCGCCTCGCCCTCGGGGATGATCTCCTTCCACGCGGCGCGATCGAGCTTGGTCGCCGGCGTCTTGAACACGCGGTACTTCGGCGCGCCGTCGTTGGTGTGGATGTAGAGCTGGTCCTTCCAGATCTCGACGCCGAACGTCGCGTCGACGCCCTTCACCAGCGTCTTCCACTCGGCCTTGGGCTTGCGCGCGTCCTTGAGGAACACGTCGGTCGAGTTCCAGCCGTGCGAGATCGACACGAGCAGCCAGTGCCCGTCGTCGGAGATCCCGCCGCCGATGAACGACTTCGGATCGCGCGTCGCGGGATGCACGACGGCGTCCTGCGCCTGCTCGGTGCCGAGCTTGTGGAACCGCACCTCGGCGAAGCCCGGGCGATCGGCGATCGTGACCTCGCCGCCGACCGGCGGCACCCACGTGTAATAGAAACCCTTGCCGTCGGGCGTCCACGAGGCCCCCGAGTATTTCGTGCCGATCAGCAGGTCCGGTAGGTCCTTGCCGGTCGCGACCTCGAGGATCTTCGTCTTCGTCTCGTCGGAGTTGTTCTCCTTGATCGAGTACGCGACGTACTTGCCGTCCTTGGTCGGCCACCAGCCGCCGAGGCCCGTCGAGCCGTCGGCGCTCCAGGTGTTGGGGTCGAACAGCACCGTCTCCTTCCCGTTCTCGCCCTGCTTCCAGTAGACGACCGACTTCTCCTTGTCCGCGTGCTTGCGCGTGTAGAAGTAGCGCCCCTTCCGGTGCGCGGGCGCGCTGACCGCGTCGTAGTAGAACAGCTGCTTCAGGCGCGCCGCGAGCTCGGCGCGGCCGGGGAGCTTCGCCAGCTCGCCGCGGGTGTAGGCGTCTTGCGCCTGCATCCACGCCTGCACCTCGGGGGCGCCGGCGTTCTCGAGCCAGCGGTACGGGTCCTTGACTTGCTTGCCGTGAATCGTCTCGACGATCGCTTCTTGCCTCGTCGCGGGCCAGGGATGCTCGGGCATGGACGGCTCGTGTGATACCTCGGATTTCGCGACCACCTTGTCGTTCGGAGGATCCGCGGGGATCGTGCGGGTCGGAGCAGTGCTGCCGCACGCGGCGACGAGCACGACGAGCAGGGGCGTTCGCATGTCGCGTGTCGTAGCACGCGCGTGCCGCCTGTTTCAGCTTAGAGGTTTCCGTACCTCGGCAGGTCGATGCGCCAGCGTCCCTCGACCTTCACGAGCTCCACCTGCGAGCGCCCCGCCTCCGAGACGACCTCGACGGTCGCGCGGTCGCCGCGCTCGATGATCACGGTGATGTCGGTGGGCGCAGGTACGCCATCGGAGCTGCCGATCGAGACGAGGTCCTTCGCGGTGTAGCGATGCGCGGCGCCGACGAGATCCGTCGCGCGCTTCGCTTCCGCTTCGAGGCGCGCGTGCGTGTCGGGAGACAGCAGGGCGAACACCGCGTCACGATCACCGGTGCGCGCCGCCTGCAGCATCTCGCGCACCGTGACCTCGGGCCCGGGCTGCGTGACGCGACAGCTGCGTCCCGCGACCGCCGCGGCCAGCGCCATCGCGGCGAGCGCGCTCGCGACGGCCGCGACCGTCGAGCGACGCGATGGCAGCGCGAGACCCATCAGTACGACTCCATGTGCAGAAGTGGGTACACGATCGTGAAGCGCAGATACACCACTGCGTCTTCTGCAGTTATCAGTTCACGCGAGTTGCCCCCTAAACCACCGAAATGGCGCGTGGTACCACCCTTGCAATCCTGCCTCGACGCTCCCTACTATTCCGAAGCCCTAGGAGGCGCGATGCGGATGAAGACCGTCATGCAGTGGATCGGTGGACTTGGCCTGGCCCTCGCGACGCAAGCGTGCGTCGTGCGCGAT
The DNA here is from genome assembly GCA_035539815.1 of Kofleriaceae bacterium. Classification (GTDB taxonomy): domain Bacteria; phylum Myxococcota_A; class Polyangia; order Haliangiales; family Haliangiaceae; genus JABFXX01. The sequence continues at coordinate 1,115 of DATLHR010000617.1, read as the reverse complement.
GCCCAGCCCGTGAATGCCGGTTACGGCTACGGCTACAGCGGCGGGTACACCGCCGCGTCGGTCACCGTCGGGCAGCCCTCGCCGTACTACGTGTCGTCGATGCCCCCCGAGCCGCTGTACGAGACGATGACGGTCTCGCCCGGCTACGGCCACGTGTGGATCGACGGCTACTGGCACTGGAATGGCTACGAGTGGGTGTGGATCGGAGGTCGCTGGGAGCGCGGTCTCGAGAACCAGGTCTACGTGCAGCCCTACTACTACTGGTCGGGCAACTCGTACGTGTACACGCCCGGCTACTGGTCCTCGCGTGATCGCGCCCCGCGCGGCTGGAACATCCGCGACCATCGCGACGGTCGCCCGCCGACCGTGGTGCCGCCGCCGGTGGCCGGTGGAGGCGGCTACGGTGGTGGTGGCTATCACCCGCCGCCGGCAGGTCAGCCGGGGGGGCGCCCGCCCGTCGTCGGGAATCCGCACACCCCGCCGCCCGTCGCGCAGCCGCCGGGCAATGGCAATGGGTGGGGCCGCCCGCCGGTCACCGCCCCGCCGAGCGGTATCCGTGATCCGGGCCCGCATACACGGCCGCCCGTCGCCCAGCCGCCAGGTGGTGGTCGCCCGACGCCGCCCGTCGTCGACCCGCGCCCCGACATCCGCGACCCCGGCCCGCGCAACCCGCCGCCGGCCCCGGGCCGCCCGTTCGGCGATCCTCCGGGCCGTGGCCCGGGCAACGCGGCGCCGCCGGTCGGTCCGCGCGGCGACAACGGTGGCCCCGGACGTGGCCCAGGCGTGGCGCCTCCGCCGGGCCAGGTCGTCGGCCCGCGCAACGATGTCCGCCAGCCGCCGCGTCCGGTCGGTGGCGAGCGGCCGCCTGCGCCGGTGGTCAACCCGCGCCCCAACATGAACGAGCGGCCCGGGTTCAACAACCCGCCGCCGCGCCCGTCGGGTCCGGCGCCCGGCATGCGGCCGACGGCGCCCGCCGCGCCGCCGCCCAGCTCGCGCCCCTCGGCGCCGCCGCCCAGCTCGCGCCCCTCGGCGCCGCCGCCCAGCTCGCGCCCCTCGGCGCCGCCGCCCAGCTCGCGCCCCTCGGCGCCGCCGCCCAGCTCCTCGCGCCCGACGCC
>DATLHR010000616.1:0-1752 GCA_035539815.1 Kofleriaceae bacterium | reverse complement strand
GATATCGCCTCTGGTATCCTGGCCGGTCGATGAAGGCCGACATCCATCCCGAGTACGTCGTCGCGCACGTCACCTGCTCGTGCGGCAACGAGTTCATGACCCGCTCGACGAAGCCGGAGCTGCACGTCGAGGTGTGCTCCGCGTGCCACCCGTTCTACACGGGCAAGCAGAAGCTGATGGACTCGGGCGGCCGCGTCGAGCGCTTCCAGCGCCGCCTGGAGAAGGCCGCCGCCGCGCAGCCCAAGGCTGCGAGCCGCTAGAAACCGCGTAGCCTTCGTCTCGGCATGGGCACGAGCTCTCTAGCGTCCGGCGGGCTCCAGTCCGCGGGCGTCTCGTACGGAGGACAGGCGGTGCTCGAGGGCGTGATGATGCGCGGGCCGTCGTGCTGGGCCGTCGCGATCCGGACGCCCGAGGGCGGCATCGAGAACGTCGTCCGGGACGTCAGCTCGCCGATGAAGCGGCACCGGATCTGGCGGCTGCCCATCATCCGCGGCGTCATCGCGCTCGGCGAGTCGCTCGCGATCGGGTTCCGGGCGCTCGCGATCTCCGCCAACGTCGCCGCGCGGGAGGAGGACGACGAGGGCAACGTGGTCACGGAGATCACCCGCGGCCAGATCATCTTCTCCTTCGCGATCGCGATCGGCTTCGCGCTGATGCTCTTCAAGGTCGGGCCGGCGCTCCTCACGAACTGGCTGCCGATCGAGGACACCGCCTGGTTCGTGATCGTCGAGGGGCTGATCCGCGTCACGGTCTTCATCGCCTACATCGGGCTGATCGGCCTGCTGCCGGACCTGCGGCGCGTCTTCATGTACCACGGCGCCGAGCACAAGACGATCAACGCCCTCGAGCGCGGCTCGGATCTGACACCCGAGAAAGTGCAGAAGTTCAGCTTGATCCACCCGCGTTGCGGAACTGCTTTCTTGCTATGGGTCATGGTGATCGGCATCTTCGTCTTCGCGCTCGTCGGGCGCCCGGTCTGGTACTGGCTGATCGTGAGCCGGATCCTCCTGCTGCCTGTGATCGCGGGCCTCGCCTACGAGTTGATCCGCTACGCCGGCAAGCATCAGGACAACCGCGTGCTGATGACGCTCCTCGCACCGGGCCTCTGGCTGCAGCGGCTGACGACTCGCGAGCCGACGCTCGACCAGGTCGAGGTGTCGATCCGCGCGATCCAGGAGGTGCGCCGCCGCGAGTCCGGCGAGAGCGCCGCCGAGCTGGCGACGGACGCGCGCGTCGAGGTCATGGCCTAGCCCATGCCGAGGATCGTGCGGGATGCGGACGTCGCGTGGGAGGGGAACCTCGCCCGCGGTCACGGTGCGATGACCGCCGCAACCTCAGGCGCGTTCATCGGCCTGTCGTACTCGCTCCCGACCCGTATCGGCGATCCCGAGGGCAAGACGAGCCCCGAGGAGCTGCTCGCGGCGGCCCACGGCGGCTGCTTCACGATGTCCCTCGCAGGCGAGCTCACGGGCGCGGGCACGCCGCCCGGCCGCCTCGATGTGCACTGCCGGATCACGATGGACGAGGTCGAGGGCCGCGGTCACCTGATCGTGCACTCGGCGCTCGAGGTGCGCGCGAGTGTCCCTGACCTGGCGGAGGACGCGTTTGCCACGGCGGTCGAGGCGGCACACCGCGGGTGCTCGTTCTCGTCGCTTCTGCGCGACGCGGGCGTGAGCATCGACATCCAGACAACGCTCGAGAGCTGACCGAGGAGGCGACGAGATGGCAACGGATCGCACGGCAAAGGTGTCC
>DATLHR010000615.1:0-2152 GCA_035539815.1 Kofleriaceae bacterium | reverse complement strand
ATGCGCGTACGTGTGGTGTGCGGTGATCCGCGCACGCGCGCGCTGGCCGACTCGGTGCGCCTCGTCGGCGTCGAGTGATGCGACTTCGATCGCGACGTCCTCGCCGTCACGCGCGACCAGGACTTCGCGCTCGGGCTCTAGGAACTCTTCGATGCCAAGCCACGCATCGGTGATCAGGCACGCGCCCGCGCCCGCGGCCTCGAACAAGCGCGTCGCTGGCGCGTAGCCGGACGGGGCTGTCGAGTCGTGGCTGAGGTCGAGCACCGCGAGCGGGCTGGTGTTGAAGGCGTTGTGATCGCGCGGGTGGACGTGCCGGAGGTAGTCGACGTTCGCGGGGAGCGGCTTGTCGTCCCAACCGGCGCCGCCGAGCAGGAAGCGCGCATGCGGCACGAGTGTCGCCGGCCGCAGGAAGAACTTCTCGATTCGCTGCTCGCCGCCGGGCAGCCGGTTGCCGAGGAAGCCGAGCGCGCCGGCAAACCGCGGAGCAGGCGGCACGGGGAAATGGGTCGACGGATCGAGCGCGTTGTAGATCGGTACGCACCTGCGCGCGCCGAATCGCGTGTACGCGGCGACGACCGGCGGGCCGCCGCCGCGGGTGAACACGACATCGTAACGCGGTACGAGTGCGCGCAACGGATCCGTCGGATCGCGAGCGATGCGATCCAGCGTCGTAGGGGCATCGACGTCCCAGAAGGCAACCATCGTGCGCGGCCCTTGCAGTGACAGCACCGCCGCCTCGAGCAGCGCGTCGTGCACGCCCACGCCGCTCGCTTTGACGACGAGGTCTGCACCACGCGCGCTCTCGACCATGCGATGGACAGCCTCGACGGTGGGCGGGTACACCACGACCGTGGTCCACGCTGGGTCCGGGATGTCGCGGTGCTGCTGCCGCTCGAACACATCGGGCTCGTAGAACGTGACCCGGTGGCCGCGCTCGGCAAGCGCGCGCACGATTCCGCGGTAATAGGTCGCCGCGCCGCTCCGGTAGGCGGAGACCAGGCTCGAAGCGAAGAACGCGATGTTCATGCGAGCTCCTCGACGATCGACAAACAGCTGGGTCACGGGATGCGCGCACGTTCTCCGTACGCCCTCCTACTCGATGCGCGATCGGCCGCTGCACGGGGCGCTCGATGAGGCGCCACGAGCAACACGTGGAATACGGTGTCGATGCCCTCGAGGGCACGTCCGGTGAGCAGGACGCCTCGATTGGTCATCGAAACGTCGCGGGGTGCACGATCTGATCCGCCCGTGGAGCTACGTGGGCCTACGCTCGGCGGCGAGCTCGCCGGCGCCGACTCCTCCAGTCACCCGCGCGCCAATGCTGGTCATTTAGCGGCTGTCGTGCACGTGGACGAGCACGTGTCACGTGCTCGTCCACGTACACGATCATCGGAGGGCGAGAGTCATGAAGCCCAAAGCGATCCTGGATCGCTGTTCTACCGCCGTCGTAGCTCGCTGCCGCGAAGCGGCCCACATTGGCTCGAGGAGATGCTGATTCGCACCCGCAGCAGATCGGGGAGGTGCACGTGCACGTGACACGTGCAGGTGTACGTCAGGGGCGCTAAGCAGCGCTAACTGACCAGCACAGTCGACGTCCGCCCGTTGGCGCGATCTACCAGGACTTCATCTTCCCGATCGTGACCTTGTTGATCTTCACGTCGGTGTCGGGCTTGTTCTGCGCGTTCTGAGGCACCCGCGCGATCTGCTTCACGACGTCGAGCTCCTTGCATTGCCCGAAGATCGTGTGGCGCATGTTGAGGTGCCCGGGGGCGCCCTCGGTGATGAAGAACTGGCTGCCGTTGGTCGACGGGCCGGCGTTCGCCATCGCGAGCGTGCCGGGCTGCATCTTCAGCTCGGGCGTGAACTCGTCGCCGAACTGGTAGCCCGGGCCGCCGCGGCCGACGCCCATCGGATCGCCGCCCTGGATCATGAAGTCGGGGATCACGCGGTGGAAGATCAGGCCGTCGTAGAACGGCTTCTTCTGAACGGAGCCGTTCGGGTCGCGCCACGCCTTCTGTCCGGTCGCGAGACCGACGAAGTTGGCGACCGTCATCGGCGCCTTGTCGCCGAACAGCTCGCAGTGGATCGTGCCCATGCTGGTCTCGATCGTCGCCACGAGCTTGCCGTCACCCTGGAGGTTCTTGGTGTACTC
>DATLHR010000614.1:0-11302 GCA_035539815.1 Kofleriaceae bacterium | reverse complement strand
GATCGACGAGCTCGTCGAGCGCGAGCTGATCGCGCGCGTGCCGGTGTCGCGGTTCCCGGGCGACGACGAGCTCCAGTTCCGCCACGCGATCGTGCGCGAGGCCGCGTACGCGATGCTCACCGACGCCGATCGCCAGCTCGGGCATCGGCTCGCCGGCGAGTGGTTGCAGTACGCGGGTGAGTCGGAGGCGATGGTGCTCGCCGAGCACTTCGAGCGCGGCGGTGCGCCGGTCCGCGCGAGCGCGTGGTTTCGCCCCGCCGTCGAGCAAGCGCTCGCGGCCGGCGACTTCCGCTCCGCCGCCCAGCGCGCCGAGCGTGGCGTGGTTTGCGGGGCCAGCGGTGAGACCCTGGGTGCGCTGCGACGCGCGCAAGCCGAGGCCCACAAGTGGTGCGCGGAGTTCGTGCTCGCCGAGCGCTGCGCCCTCGAGGCGATGTCACACCTGCTGGAGGGCTCGGCCCTGTGGTACGCGGCGGCCGGCGAGGCGGCCGAGGCGTGCGGCAAGCTCGGTGACCTCGAACAGCTCGCGGCGATCGCGGCGGCGATCGTCCGTGCACCCGACCTCGATGGCGCGCTCGCGGCACGCGTGACCGCGACGGCGCACTGCGCGTTCCAGCTGTTCAACCACGGCAAGGTGCAGCTCGCCGAGGCGTTGTGCGATCAGGTCGATCTCGCCGCGGCGGAGGTCCGCGATCCGCACGTGCTCGCGCGCATCTTCCAGACGAGATCCTCGCGCGCGATGTTCGCGGGCGACTCGGGCGCGTACGTGATGTCCGAGCGCGCGGCGGCGATCGCGTTCGAGCAAGCCGGCGACCGTCGCTACGCGTGCATGCAGCACGGGCACGTGGGCTACGCGCACCTCGAGATCGGCGCCTACGCGGAGGCCGAGCGCTGGCTGCGGCAGGCGCTCGACGGCGGCACGCGCATGGGACTGGCGAACGTCGTCGCGACCGCGAAGCACAACCTCGGCCGCGCGCTCCAGCACCAGGGCCGCCTCGACGAGGCGCTCGCGATCGAGACCCAGGCCGTCGACGAGTTCGTGGCGCAGGGGGATCGCCGGCTCGAGGCCGCGTCGCGCGGCTACCTCGCGGGGATCTTGCGAATGCGTGGCGAGCTCGCGGCCGCCGAGGAGCAGCTGCGCATCGCGATGCGCGGCGTGCAGGCGGCCTCTCGCCCGCAGCTCCTCGCTCAGCTCGCCGACTTGCTGCTGCTGCGCGAGCGTCCCGGCGAGGCCGCGATCGCCGCGCGCGAGGCGCACGATCTCCTCGAGGCGCTCGGCGGCGTCGAGGAAGGAGAGTCGCTGGTGCGGCTGATGCGCGCCGAGACGCTGCGCGCGACCGGCGAGCTCGAGGCCGCGCACGACGCGATCCGCCGGGCGCGTGACCGCGTGAACGAGCGCGCCGCGAAGATCACGGATCCCGCGTGGCGCGAGAGCTTCCTGCACAACCTGCCCGAGAACGCGCGCACGCTCGCCCTCGCCGCGGAGCTGCAAGCGTAGGGTCAGCTCGGGTTCGCGACCTGGGCCTTGATGAACGCGAGCGCGGCCTGGAACCGCGCCGGCAGATCGGGCTGCGCGATCAGCGCCTGCTGCACGAGCCCCTCGAACCGGAAGCTCGTCGAGGCATCGGTCTCGCCCGCGGCCTGGCACAACGACTTCGCGAGGCCGAGCGCGGTGCCCGAGTGCTGCGCCATGGTCTCGGCGATCGCGGTCGCGCGCGCGGCGAGCGCGTCGGCGGATTCGGTCACCTCGTGGACGAGGCCGTAGCGCTCGGCGGTGCGAGCGCGCAGGAGGCGCCCGGTCAGGATCAGCTCGCGCGCCCTCGGCTCGCCGACCGCGCGCACCAGGCGGGTCGTGCCGCCCACGTCGGGCACGAGGCCAAACGCGATCTCCGGCAGGCCGAGCACGCAATCCTCGCTCGCGACCCGCACGTCGGCGGCGAGGGCGAGCTCGAGGGCCATGCCGACGCACGCGCCGTGCACCGCGGCGATGATCGGCTGGTGCAGCCGGCTCATCCGATGAAACACGTCCTGCAGCTGATGGTGAAGGTGGAGGAACGGCGTGTGCTGCGTGGCTGCGGCCACGCCGACGAGCAGGGTGTGGTCGATGCCGCTCGAGAACACCGGGCCCTTGCCGCGGATGATCACGACCCGCGTCGCGCGATCGGCGCCGAGCTCGTCGAGCGCCGCCGCGATCGCTTTCATCGCCGCGTCGTCGAGGGCATTTCGCTTGTCGGGGCGGTCGAGCCACAAGGTCGCGATCGGGCCGGAGCGGTCGAGCTGGATGCGGGTCGTCATGCGCGCATAGTACGCGCCATCGGATGCGACCGCGGCCAGCGGCCTCCGTCGATCCTGTAGGATGCCGCTTGGAGGTGCGCTTGCGTTTGTTCCTCGCTCTCGTCCTCGCGGCCGCGACGGCCACCCCTGCCCTCGCCGACACGATCATCAGCGGCGGCAATCTCATCAACCAGACCTGGACGGCGGCGAACAGTCCGTACGTCGTCCAGGGTGACATCACCGTCCCGGCGGGCTCGACACTGACGATCGAGGCCGGCACCCTCGTGCGGTTCGCCGAATCGGATGCGCAGGCCGGGGGCGTCGCCCCCAACCGCGTCGAGATCGTCGTGGTCGGCAAGCTGATCGTCGCCGGCACCGCCGCGCAGCCGGTGCAGATGGTCGGCGCGAGCGCAAGCGCCGGCAGCTGGTACGGCATCGTCGTGTCCCCCGCCGCGACGGGCGCGGTGCTTGACCTCACGCAGCTGCTCATGGTGGCGCCGATGGTTGGCATCTATCACCGCTCCACGACCGCGACGGTCTCGACCGCCGCGGTCACGATGAACAGCGTGAGCACCGCCGGCGTGCGCGTCGAGGCCGGAGCACCGACGTACAACGGCATCTCCACGTCGGGCGGGTTGTACGGCTTCGACGTCATCGGCGCGGGCTCGGTGACGTTCACCAACTGCCTCGCGCGCGGCACCACGAACACGGGCGCGCGGTTCTCCGCGACGACCTCGGGTCGCACCATGAGTCTCCTCAACTGCACGCTCGACGACAACGGCACCTATGGCGTGTTCTCGAGCAGCGCGGGCGGCTCGGTGACGATCCGCGACTCGATCGTCACGAGCTCGTTCTGGGGCATCTACCGCAACGACAGCTCGGCGTACTCGGTCACGTACTCGAACGTGTGGGGCAACAACACCAACTTCATCTCTGTCCCCTCGACGGGCACCGGGTGCATTTCGGCAAATCCGCTCTACGTCTCGACGACGAACCTCCGGCTCACGTCGAACTCGCCGTCGCGATTCGGCGCGATGGGCGGCGGCGACATGGGTGCGTTGCCGTACACCACCGACGCGACGCCGGGATGGTACGGCGTCCTGTGGAGCCCGGTGACGTTCACGGCCGGCACGCCGTACGCGATCGGCGGCGATCTCAGCGTCGGGCCGGGTGTCACCGTCACGATCCAGCCCGGCGCGGTGCTGACGTTCGCAGCGAGCGACATCATGCAATCCGGCGTCGACCCCGCGCGTGGTGAGCTGATCGTGCGTGGGAAGCTGGTCGCGAACGGCACCACGGCGCAGCCGACCCAGCTCCTCGGTACGAGCGCGGGCAGTTGGTTCGGCATCGTGGTTGACCCGAACGCCGGCGCCGGTGCGATGGAGCTCTCGCATGCGACGCTCGCCTCGCCGTTGGTCGGCATCTTCCATCGCTCGGCAACCGCGACGGTATCGACGAGCGACGTGACGATCAGCAGCGTCGGCACCGCGGGTCTGCGCGTCGAGGCGGGGGCGCCGACCTACGACGGCATCGCGACCTCCGGCGGCCTGTATGGGTTCGAGGTGCTCGCGAGCGGTTCGCTGACGTTGACCAACTGCGTGGCGCGCACGACCACCAACACCGGCGCGCGGTTCGCCGCCACCACCTCCGGGCGCAGCCTGAGCCTCGTCAACTGCACACTCGACGACAACGGCACCTACGGCGTGTTCTCGAGTGGCGCGGCGGGCTCGGTCTCGATCAAGAACTCGATCATCACCAACTCGTTCTGGGGCATCTACCGCAACGACAGCTCGACCTACTCGGTCACGTACTCGAACATCTGGGGCAACAGCACCAATCTCACCGGCGGCCCGACGGCGGGCACCGGCTGCATCTCGCAGAACCCTCAGTACGTCTCGACCACGAACCTCCAGCTGCAGGGCTCGAGTGTGTGCATCGACGCGGGCACTGCGACCGGCGCGCCGATGAACGATCAGCGCGGCGTCACCCGCCCGCTCGACGGCGATGGCATCAACGGCACCGCCTACGACATGGGCGCGTTCGAATACGTGCTGACTCCGGTGTGCGGCAACGGCGCCGTCGAGCCCGGCGAGATGTGCGATAGCGGCGCGCAGAACGGCCAGTACGGCGCATGCAACACCACGTGCACCGGGCTCGGCCCGCGTTGCGGCGACGGGATGTTGAATGGCCCCGAGACCTGCGACGACGGCAATACGTCCAACACCGATGCGTGCCTCAATACGTGCGTGGTCGCGACCTGCGGTGACGGCTTCATGCGCGCAGGCGTCGAGCAGTGCGACGACAGCAACACCTCGGATAGCGACGAGTGCGTCGGCACGACCTGCCAACTCGCGAGGTGCGGCGATGGCTTCGTGCGCGTGGGCATGGAGCAGTGCGATGACGGCAACACGTCGAACAACGACGCCTGCCTCGCCGACTGCACACCTGCGGCGTGCGGTGACGGCTACACCAACAGCCCGAGCGAGGAGTGCGACGATGGCAACACGATCGAGACCGACGCGTGCCTCGCGACGTGCGTGGCGGCGAGCTGCGGCGATGGTGTCGTGCGCGCGGGCGTCGAGGAGTGCGACGACAGCAACACGATCGCGACGGATGGATGCACGGCGACCTGCCAGCTCGCCGTGTGCGGTGACGGTGTCACGCAGGCCGGCGTCGAGGAGTGCGACGATGGCAACGCGAGCGACGACGATGCGTGCAGCACGCAGTGCACGGTGGTCGAGGGAGGCCAGCCCGTGAACCCCGGCGGTCCCGATGGCGACGAGAGCGGCGGCTGTTGCAACACGGGAAGCGCTCCGGGCGGCCTGCCGGCGCTGATCGCGCTGGTCGGGCTGGGGCTTGGCCGCCGGCGCAAGCGCGCGCATTGACGAGGAAACATTCCGCGTCACCTTTTCGCGAGCCGTGACGACTACGGCCGAACACGATGAGCGCGCACGCGGATGACCCCGAGCTGGTGAGGCGCAGCCTGGCCGGCGAGACCGCGGCGTTCGCGCAGCTGGTCGAGAAGCATCAACGTCTCGTGTTCGGGGTCGCACTCGGCCGAGCGCGCGATGCGGCGATCGCCGAGGAGGTGGCGCAGGAGGCGTTCGTCGAGGCGTGGCGCGAGCTGCCGCGGCTTCGTGATCCGGGGCGCGTGGGAACGTGGATCGCCGGCATCGCCCGCAACCTGGCGCGGTCGTGGGCGCGGACCGCGGCGAGGCGGCGCGCACGCACGCCCGCGGTCACGGCGGAGCTCGCCGCATCACCGACCACGCCACTCGAGGATGCGCTCGCGCGCGAGTCTCACGAGCTGGTGCGCCGCGCCCTCGACGAGCTCCCCGCCGCGTATCGCGAGGCACTGGTGCTGTTCTACGTGCAGGGCCGGTCGGTCAGCGAGGTCGCGGCCGGCCTCGGCATCAGCGAGGAGCTCGCGAAGCAGCGCCTGCATCGGGGACGGCGCGCCCTGCGTGAATCGCTCGCGTCGCGCGTGGAGGGAGCGCTCGAGAGCCTCCGACCGAGCAAGGCGTTCACCTCCGCCGTGATGGTCGCGGTGGTGTCCGCGACCGCGACCAAGGCCACCGCCGCGACGACGGCGGGGGTGGCCGGAAAGGCACTCTCCGTCATGGCTGCAAACAAGGTGGTGATCGGCGCCGCGACGCTCGTCGTGGCGAGCGGTGCGATGTGGTACGGGCTCTCGCGCGGGGCGTCTTCGCCGACACCGGCGGCGGCCCCCTCCCCGGCGGTCGCGGCGAGTGCGGGCGCGCCGGCCGCACCCGCAGCGACGCTCGACGCGCCAGCGGGCGCGCGGGTCCGCACGGGCGCGCGCAAGCTCGCCGGCGCGGCGGAGCGCGAGCGCATGCTCTCCGCGATCCGTGCGGCGCGAGCGCGCGACGCCGCGCGGCCGGCCGCTGCGTCGAGCACGACCTCCAGCGGCGACGAGGCGCCGGGCGATCTCGACAAGGCGTACATCAAGGAGTCGGTGGGCGAGCTGCTGCCGTTCCTGCTCGACTGCTACAAGACCGCGCTCGATACGCAGCCGACGCTGGCCGGGTCGGTGATCGTGAACTTCACGATCGAAGGCACGCCCGAGACCGGTGGGCTCGTGACCGAGGCCGCGGTCGACGAGACGAGCAGCGACATCAAGGATCCGGTCTTCGCCGAGTGCATGCGGGAGACGATGTTCACGCTCGAGATCGATCCGCCGACGGACGGCGGCAAGGTCGAGGTCACCTACCCGTTCATGTTCACCCCCGGCACGTGATCACTGCCCCGCGGCGAGCGCCTCCTCGACGGCGGCGCGGAACGCCTCGAGCGGCAGCGCACCGCGAACCTCCTTGCCATTGACCAGGAAGCTCGGCGTCGCGCGCATCCCGGCCTCCTTGCCCGCGTCCATCTCCTTGGAGAGCGCGGTCGCGTACGTGTGGTGATCGAGGGCATCGGCGAGCTTCGCGGTGTCGAGACCTGCCTGCGCCGCATAGCCGACGATGGCGTCGCGCGAGAGGTCGTCCTGGTTCGCGAGCATGAGGTCGTGCAGCTCCCAGAACTTGCCCTGCGCGTCGGCGGCGAGCGAGGCCTCGGCCGCGAGCTTCGCGGACTGGTGCACCGGGAACTGTTTCATCACGAGCCGCACCTTGCCCGGGTACTCCTCGATCAGCTGATCGAGCGTCGCCTGCACGCGGCCGCAGAACGGGCACATCAGATCCTGGAACATCACGATCGTGACCGGTGCGTTCGCGGGGCCGCGCGATGGTCCTTTGTCGAAGCCGAGCTCCACGAGCCTGTCGGCGGACATGCGCACCATCGGTGGCTCTTCGCCGCCCGCAGCTGCGGTGGGTAGCTCCGGCACGGGTCGCACGCTCGGGGGCGCCGACGGAGCATGCGCGGCCGCACGCGGTGGTTGGGGTGGTGCCGGCGCGGCGACCGGCGCGGCCGCGGGTGCGGTCGGTGCGGCGGGCGTTGCATCCGGCGAGCGAGCGCCGACGACGAGCGCGGTGGTGGTCCCGATGGTGGCGAACGTGGCGGCGGCGAGGGCGAGCTTCAACATGGTCGATCCTTTTGCAGAGGGAGAGGCATCGACATGGGACGGCATCGCGATCGGCAGCGCCGCGAGCACCGAGGCGGCGAGGTTGCGCTTGATCCGCGGCGCCCGGAGCGAGCGCTCGACGAGCGCCTCGACCCCGGACGCGAGGTGGCGCCGGCCGCGCGAGAGGCGCTGCATCGCCGCGTCCTCCGCGATCCCGAGCGTCTCCGCGACCTCGCGCACCGACCGCTGCTCGCAGTAATAGAGCACGAGCGGCTCGCGATACGTGGCCGGGATGCGCTCGAGCGCTTCACGCACGACGCGATCGACCTCGGCTTGCGCGGTCGCGGCGAACGGATCGTCATCCATCGCCGGCAGCGCCTCGTCGATCTCGACCTCGCGTCCCGTACGACGACGTGCCTTGCGGGCGAGGTTGCGAGCGATCCCGCACAGCCACGAACGCAAGCGCGAGGTCTCGCGAAGCTGACCGAGTTGACTCCACGCCGCGATGAACGTGTCCTGCGTGACGTCCTGGCTGAGGTTCCAGTCGCCGGTCGAGCTGAACGAGACCGCGCACACCACATCCTGGTAGCGGGTCACGAGCTGTCCGAACGCCTCGCGTTGGCCGCGACGGCTGGCCTCGACCAGCTCGGCGTCTGTCATCGCGATGTGTCCCATGTCGCCCACGAGTGCCTCCGGCAGCTCCGAACCTGACAGGAAATCGCAACCCACCCCACACCCCAGGCATTCCCAACAGATCCGCCTTTCCACGCCGCGCGGCGCCGACAGCAGTGCGCCGTTGACATCCTGCACGACGACCACGCGCGCTGCCGCCGCGGGGACACCGTGAGGCGCTCGGCGACCTGCGCGCCGTCGCGACCTTGTTCGTTCGGCGCCCGGGCATGGTGGCTGCAGCACGTCGCCTCCATGACCTCGACGTCGGAGCACCGGATCATCGCCCGCCGCTATCTCGGCGACCTGTGGTCGCGCGGCCTGCTCGCCACCGCCGACACCATCGTCGCGCCGAGCTGCGAGCTCCGGGATCCGTTGTGCGGCCTGAGGTGCGGACCCGATGCGATCAAGGCCGCCGTCTGCGAGCTCCGGCTCGCGTTCCCGGATCTCGCGTTCTCACTCGACGACTTCCTCATCGAGGCCGGTGACCAGCTCGCACTCCGCTGGTCTGCGCACGGTACGCACCGCGCGCCGCTCCTCGGCATCCCGTGCACGGATCGGCGCTTCTGCGTCTCGGGCCTGCTGTTGCTGCGGTATCGCGCGGGCAAGCTCGTCGCGATCACGACCGGCTGGGATCCGATCGCGCTGCTCGAACAACTCGGGATGTTCGAGGTGGCGGAAGCGCCGCGTTCGCGTCTGGCGCGGGGCAGCTCGCCCTTGGTGGAGACGACGCCTGCACGCGGCGCGACGACGCCGAGCAAGCCGCCGGAGGGAGCATTCGCGCGCGCTGCATCGCAGCCCGAGAGCGAGCTCGATGCGGGCTGGGGTTGACCGAAATCGTTTGTGCTCATATGAACCTGTCGCCGGTCGGCGACGACACGTACGAGAACTGCGCACGTGATTCGATGTTGGGTGGCTTACGAGGATCCTAGGCGTTGGGTGGCCGCGGCAGGCGTGTAAGGATGGCCGCCATGAGGCCACCCGCTTGGCTCGTGGTCGTGTTGGTCGGCGCGCTGGCAGGGCTCGTGTTCGCCGGCGTGTCGACCTACGACTTTGTCCAGCACCTCGATCGTCAGGTGCACAGCCTCCACTGCTCGTTCATCCCTGGCGCCGGCGCCGAGACGGGAGCATCGGGTTGTCAGGCCGCGATGATGAGCCCGTACTCGTCGGTGTTCCGCACCGCGGTGTGGGGTGGCATTCCGATCTCGCTGCCCGCGATGGCGGTGTTCGCGTTCCTCCTGTTCTACGGGCTCGAGCTGCTCGTCAGCCGGCGCACGAAGGATCCGCGCGCGACCGCGTTCCTCGCCCTCGCGGCGTGCTTGCCCGCGCTCGCGTCGGTCACGATGCTGACCATCTCGCTCGTCAAGCTGGGGACGACCTGCAAGCTATGCGTCGGCGTCTACCTCGCGAGCGCCATGTGCCTCACCGGCGCGATCGTGTTGTGGCGAGGCGCCGTGCGTGCACGGGCGGGCGCCGACGGGGGCGCCGCGCTGCCTCGTGCGGTCCTCGTCAAAGGTGCCGAGGTCGGGCACTCGAGCGACGGAGCGTCGTTGCTCGAGGTTCAGGTCGAAGGCCCGACGGTCGGCAACAAGTACCTGGGCGGGATGTTCGGGCTCGGCGTCGCGTTCGTCGTGGTGCCGGTGCTCGTGTACCTCGCGATGGCGCCGGACCACGGCAAGTTCATCGGCTCGTGCGGCGAGCTCTCGCAGCCCGCGGATACCTACGGCGTGATGGTGCCGCTGCAGCGCGGCGGCCGCACGCCGGCGCTCGAGATCCTCGATCCGCTGTGCCCCGCGTGTCGCGCCTTCGAGCAGCGACTCGCGGCGTCGGACCTCGGCGACCAGCTCGATCGCAAGGCGATCCTGTTCCCGCTCGACACCACCTGTAACTGGATGATCACCGAGAACACGCACCCGGGCGCGTGCACCGTCAGCGAGGCGGTGCTGTGCGCAGGCGAGCGTGCGCACGAGGTGATCGCGTGGGCGTTCGACGTGCAGGAGCGCATCCGCACCGAGACCAAGGCGGATCCCGCGGCCGCCGCGCGCATCGTCAAGGAGCGGTTCCCCGAGCTCGCCGCGTGCGTCGGCTCGCCGGTGGCGAAGTCGCGCCTCAACAAGTCGCTGCGCTGGGCGGTCGCCAACAACATCCGCGTGCTCACGCCGCAGCTGTTCGTCGACAACGTCAAGCTGTGCGACGAGGACGTCGACCTCGGGCTCGACTACGCGCTGTCGCGGATGATCAAGGGCGAGATGCCGGCGCGCACGGCCAAGCCCGTCGAGCCGACCGCTGCGGGCTCGGCCGCACCGATGGATCCGCACGCGGCGGCGCCCGTGGCGAGCGACAAGCCCGCTGCCGCAACGACCGCACCCGCGGCGACCGGCAAACCCGCGACGACGCCGTCGACGGGGGCGACGACCGACAACGCCGCCGCGACGCCGTCCGGTGCGAGCGAACCACCGGCGACGGGCACGCCCGGCCCCACGCCGACGACCAGCACGCCGACGACCAGCACGCCGACGACCGGCGAGCCAGCGACGGGCGCACCAGCGAATGGCGCACCGAAGGCACCGTCGTCCGACCACCCCGCGACGGCACCAGTGACCGACAAGCCTGCGTCGGACACCCCCGCGTCAACCGATAAGCCGGTCACTTCGCCTTCCGCGAGTGACAAGCCGGCCACCGACAGCCCCGCGACCGAGACAGGAGCCACGCCGTGACCGACGAAATGGGGACGGTCCCCTTGTTCACCGGAGGTGCCCGATGATCGCGATTCGTGCAGGCATCATGGTCGTCTTGCTCGCGATACCGGCGACGGTCACCGCGAAATGGATCGCGTCCGCCGACGACCGGCTCACCGAGATGTCGGCGACGCCCACCGAGCAAGCGCCGGTCGCGGCCGCGGCCGACGTCGGGTACTGCAGCCCGGAGCTCAAGAAGGTCCTGCGGCGCGTGCTGATGAGCTGCGGTCTCGTCGGCGGCGAGGCCGCCCGTGGGTGCCAGCCGGTGCAGGCGAAGAACGTGGCGACGATGAGCGGCTCCGACTTCAATGCGCTGTTCCGTCCGATGAAGGAGCGCGGGGGCATCGTCCAGTTCGACAAGGACAAGTCCGAGCTCGATCCCGCGGACCTCGCGCTCGTCGATCAGGTGTTCTCGACGCAGGCCGGCGGAAGCTACTTCTTCGTCGTCGCCCGCTCGTCGCCCGAGGGCTCGGTCGAGCACAACCGCGAGCTGTCGAAGGCACGCTCCGAGGCGGTGATGAAGCACCTGCGCGAGAAGTTCAACGACCCAGACCTCGACAAGGAGGTCGGCATGCTGTGGCTCGGCGAAGAGTTCGCCCAGCTC
>DATLHR010000613.1:0-3992 GCA_035539815.1 Kofleriaceae bacterium | reverse complement strand
ACCCAGTACTTCTCGTCCGCGAGCTTGGTCACGGTGAGATCCGCCTGCAGCTTGCCGGCCTCGTCGAGCCACTGCGTGTACGTGATCATCCCGGCCGCACCGTCGACGCTGTTCGCCGACACGTAGTCGAGCAGCTTGCCGGCGTCGCGCCCCTCGACGAGGAACTTCGACATGAACGACATGTCCATCAGGATCACGCCGTCGCGGCACGCGCGGTGCTCCGCCTCCCACGTAGGGAACCAGTGCTGCCGTCCCCACGAGTGCTGGTCGATGCGCGGCTCCGCCGGCTTGTACCAGTCGGCGCCCTCCCAACCGCTGACGTCGCGGAAGTACGCGCCACGCGCCGCGAGCCGATCATAGAACGGCGACTTCTTCGCGCCGCGCGCGGTCATCATCGTGTGCGTCGGGTAGTGGCACTTGTAGACCATGCCGAGCGACTCGACGGTGCGCGTGCGCCGGTAGTCGGGCGTGGTCTGGTACGCGTGCAGGCGATCGATGTTCATCGCCGTCACATCGACATCGGGGCGCCCGTTGATGATCCAGTGCGCCATCATGCGTCCGACGCCGCCGCCGGTGAGGATGCCGATCGAGTTGAGCCCCGCCGCGACGAAGTAGTTCTTCAGCTCCGGCGCTTCGCCGAGGATCGGCCGCAGGTCGGGCGTGAAGCTCTCCGGACCGCAGAAGAACTTCTTCACCCCGGCGGTCATCGACACCGGCACGCGCGCCATCGCCTTCTCGACGTACGGCCCCATGCGCTCCCAGTCGGGCTGGATCTCGCCGAACGAGAAGTCGTCGGGGATTCCGCGCACGTTCCACGGCGCGCACACCGGCTCGAACAACCCGATCATGAGGCCGCCGACCTCCTCGCGGAAGTAGACGTACGAGCCCGGATCCTCGAGCACGGGCCAGTCCTTCGACAGCTCGGGGATCCGTTCGGTGATCAGGTAGTAGTGCTCGGCCGCCTGCAGCGGGATCGTGACGCCGGCCTGCTCGCCGAGCTGCCGCGCCCACATGCCGGCGCAGTTCACGACGTACTCGGCCTCGATCGTCCCGTACGCCGTCGTCACGCCGGTGACCGCACCGCGCTTCGTGGTCACGCCGAGCACGGGCACGTTCTCGATCAGCCGTGCCCCCGCCTGCCGCGCGCCCTTCGCGAGCGCCATCGTGACGCCGACCGGATCCGCGCGGCCGTCTTCCTTGACGTAGAAGCCGGCGAGCAGATCGTCGACGTTCGCGAGCGGGAAGAGATCCTTCACCTGCTTGGGCGAGATCTCGTGGACGTCGATCCCCATGTAGCGGTTGAACGCCGAGACGCGCCGGTACTCCTCGAGCCGGTCGCGATCCGCGGCGACCTCGATGAAGCCGGTGCGCTTGAAGCCGGTCGACTGCCCGGTCTCGGCCTCGAGCCGCTCGTAGAGATCGCACGAGTACTTGCGCATCTCGGTCGAGGTCTCGGAGGTGGAGCCGAACGTGACCATCAGGCCCGCGGCGTGCCACGTGGTGCCCGAGGTCAGCTTGTCGCGCTCGAGGAGCACGACATCCTTCCAACCCATGTGGGCGAGGTGGTACGCGACGGAGCAGCCGATGATGCCGCCGCCGACGATGACGACGCGGGCGCGCTGCGGCAGGTCTGGTTGGGACATACGAGACCGGCGAGGATAGCCTCGACGGGGCCTTGATTACAGCGGCCAGGCTCGGCCGGCTCGGTCATGCGAGCGGAATTGCGAGCCTAGGCGCAGGGGCGCGGCCGCGCACGGGCCGGCGCAGCGAATGGACGACCAGGCCGTAGCGCTCGACGTGAGCCGGGCCGTCGACGTCGTGCCAGCGCTCGGCGAGCTCGCGCCAGCGCACGAAACCACGCGGCCCGTCGAGCACCGGGTCCTCGACGATCACACCTGCCCCGTCGTACCCGATGGCGACCACCCAGTGACCGTCGGCCCAGTGACGGCGATACGACCGGCGCTCGCCCCACGCCTGCAGCATGACGATCACCGGCCGTCGTGCCTCGATCTCCGCGCGCAGCGCTGCATCGGACATCCCGCGGTGCTCGACGTGCGCGAGGCCATAACGGGTGAGCGCGCGGCGCAGGTGCACCGGATCGCTGCCATCGAGCGTCATCCGCATGTCGGCGGCGACCGTGGCCTCGTCGGCGGGACCGACGCCGTAGAACCGCGCCACCGCGAGCACGGCCGCCGCGCCGCACGTGTAGTCGGTTCGCTGAGTGACGCCCGGGAGCTCGACGCGGACGGCCCCGGCGCGGATCCGGCGCTCCATCGCGACGAGCGTACGCTTGTACACGCCCCGGTTCCATGCGAACCACCTGGCATGAGCGACCACCCCACAGACTTCGTCGGATCCATCGAGGCTGCGATCACCTCTGCGATCAAGGACCGGATGCCCGACGCGGTCGTCGACGTCGCGGGCGGCGGCGGTCACTGGCGGATCGGCGTGGTCTCGACCGCGTTCGCCGGCAAGAGCATCCTCGAGCAGCAGCGGCTCGTGCTCGGTGCGATCAAGCACCTGATCAACGGCGCGAACCCGCCGGTGCACGCCGTCGACGCGCTGACGACGCGCACGCCGTAATCTCCGCGCCGCGTCCCCCTGATTACCTCGCTCGGCGACTACGGATACAACTCGATGCGCGCGCGGTGCCCCGGGGCTGCAGCGAGGTTGGCATCGAACGTCGCGAGTGGCGCCCCAAGCGCCTCCGCGAGCGCGACGTATGCTGCGTCGTAGGTCGTCAGGTTGCCGCGCAGCTGCCAGACCCGTGGCAGCAGCGTCACGTGCGGGTACCGTTGCAGGTCCACGCGGGCGAGATCCGCGACCATGTTCGCCGCGACCGCCGGCGAGATCACGCGCTTGACCTCCAGGCTGCGGAACACCGAGCCCACCTCTAGATCGATGAGATGCGGCGCGTGCATGGTCAAGGCCGGGTGCGCGACCCTACTCGCGAATCGAGCCGAGCGTGGCGTCCCGAGTAGGAGCTCGGCGAGCGCGGACGCGTCGATGACGATCACTTGCGGCTTCCGCCCGCGCGCCGATCGCGGTCCGCGCGGAGCAGCTCGGCCGGCGAGGGCGTGACGTCCTTGCTTAGAATCGTCCCGACGCGCTGCGCGAGCTCCTGCGTCGTCAACCGTCCAGGAATTCGCTGCAGCTCATTCAAGATAAAGTCCGACAGGGACATGCCCTCCTGAGCCGCGCGCGCCTTCAGCTTGCGGTGGAGGTCGTCGGGGACGTTCCTGATCTGGACCATTTTCGACATGTGGCGAACATGAAAGCATGTGGCGCACATGTCAAGTGACTGATGCGAAGGCACCGGTGGCGTGGTTGCTGGCGCGCTCGTAGCGCCCCCTGACGTGCCACCCGGTGCACGCCGTCGATGCGCTCGAGGTGTGGCAGCGCGAGCACGGACGCTGGACGAGCACCGTGATCGGTGACAGCGCGACGATCGATGTCGCGCCCATCGGATGTCAGCTGCCGGTCGCCGACGTGTTCCGCGACCCGCTGGCCTGAGGCGCACGCCCACGATCACTTCGGCTTCGCGAGCAGCTCCGCGATCGACTCGCGCGTGACCGGGTGGTAGCCGGCCTTCGCCTGCTCGAACGTCGTCGCGGCGAGGTTGCGCCAGAACTCGTTCTTCGCGATCGCCGCCTCGTAGACGGTGCGCACGAGGTAGCGGCGGCCGATGCGCAGGAAGTAGTCGCGCACCGCGGGCGCAGCCTCGCGCAGATCGGCGCGGATCAGGATCGGCAGCCACCGCATCGCGCGCGTCGCGTTGGGCGACGGCGTCAGCCCGTACTTCGCGTCGAGCGCTTTCAGGTGCGTGGGCTCGACCTGCTCGGGCATCGCGCTCAGGAACGCGTTCCACTCGGCGGTCGTCCAGCCGCTCGCATCGGGCAGCGTGCCCGCCTGCGCGAACGCCCTCGCCTGCGCCGCGAGCGCGTCGTAGCGCGCCGACGTCGAGGCCGGTGCGCTCGCGGGCAGCCCCGGCT
>DATLHR010000612.1:0-18785 GCA_035539815.1 Kofleriaceae bacterium | reverse complement strand
GTGCTCGATCGCACGCAGAGCATGCACAAGCGTCCTGACGGCACGACGCCCACCAACGATGCCGCGGGTCACATGGAGTCGCGCTGGTACATCGCGATCCAGGCGATCGAGGCGGTGACCGTGGAGTTCCAGGCGACCATCCGGTTAGGGCTCGAGCTGTTCCCGCGCGACCCGGGGGCAGGCTGCGTGACGCTGGCCGAGCGGATCGGCGGGACGTCCGCGACGAACGTCACGTGCGAAGAGGGCGAGGTGCTCGTGCAGCCCGCGATCTCGACTGCGACGGCGATCGGCGGCGTCCTGGATCCCGAGACCACCAAGATGTGCTTCTCGACGCCGATCGGCGCCGCGCTCGGCACCGCGCGCCCGGCGCTCGCCGCGATCCAGCAGCCGGCGCGCGAGCAGTACGTCATGTTCGTCAGCGACGGCGCGGATTCGTGCGACGACACGCTCGCGATCACCAACACGCAGGCCCTCGCGGCCGATGGCGTGAAGACGTTCGTGATCGCGTTCGACAGCTCGGGCGATGAGATCGACCGCGGGCTGCTCAACGACATGGCGTGCGCCGGCCGCACCGCCCCCAACTTCCCGACCGGCTGCACGATCGACGTAGCGGGGAACTACTCGGCCGCCGATCGCGATGGCGCCACGTTGTTCCTGGATGCCGCGGATGCCGCCAGCCTGACCCAGGCGTTCACCGAGATCGCCGGCAAGGTCTGCTGCGGCTGCGTGCTCTGAAACGACGACGGCCTCCTCGTGAGAGGGGGCCGGAGCACCACTCAGATGTGTGCGAGGCCGTGGCTCACGGCGTCGGCGCGACGGGCTGGTTCTGGTTCTTGTCGCGGCTCATGTCGCGGTTCTCGCCTTCGATGCTGCCGACCTGCTCGGCCTGCTTCTGCAGCTCGCGCGCCTTGTCCGCGTGACGCTGCAGCACCGGCCTCGAGTCCTCGAGCAGCTTCTTGAGGTCGGGGTTCTGCACCTCGGCGATCGTGCTGTCGACCTTGCCGAGCTCGGTCTCGTGGCTCGTCACCATCATCGACAGGAAGGCGCGGTCGAGCTCGGCGCCCTTCATCTTCTTCATCTTGGCCATCGAGCTCATCTGCTCGTCGTGCATGCGCTTCTCGTCGTCACTCATGGTCATCGTCTTCGAGATCTTGGTGATCCCGTACTTCTTGCCGAACGCGACGATGTCGCGGTCGAGCTTCTGGTGATCCGAGATCACCGTCTTCGCGTAGTCCTTCACCGCCGGCGCCTTCGCGTTCTTCTGCGCGTACTGGCCGGCCTCGATCTGCATCGTATTCACCAGGTGTTCGTGCGATAGGATCTTCTGCTCGGCGTCGGTCAGCTTGGCGGCGCCGGGCTTCATCTTGTCGGACGTCCCCTCCTGATCTTTCATCTTCGCGTCGTCGGCATGGGCGAGCGCCGATGCCCCGAGCAGGACACAGAGTGCGAGCGTGTTGATCTTCATGGTCAGTCTCTCCCGTTCTGTCTCGGAGTTGCGGACTGCAAGTGAAAGACCGTCCGACGTCCACGCGATTTGCGGCCGCTCGCAGCCGCTCCTCCGGATATCTCCGTAGGGCGCGACGCGCGACGAGGTCGCGTAGGACGCGAGCGCACGACGATGCTGTACGGGGCGCCGCGCATGCCGCTTGCATCTCCCGACACCTATGCGCGAGAGAGAAGACGAAGAGACACGCGCGGAGCCCGGTCGGGTGCCGCAGGTAAAGCCCGAGCAGCGCGAGCGCGAGCGAAAAGTCGAGCAACGGGTCGCGTATCGGCTGGAGACCGACCCGGATAATCCGACGATCGTACGCGGCGTCGACTGAACGACCTCAGCCGCGCTCGTCGAGGCCCATCGCGGCGCGGCAGGTCTTGGTGTACAGGTCGCGGAACATGTTCTCCGGATCGGTGAGCGCCTTCACGGTGTCGTAGTTACGCTTGTTCCATGTCGACCAGAACTCGTCGCGCGAGTAGTAGTTGTGCGAGATGAGCGTCTTGATGCCGCCGAGCTCGCGTAGCTTGTCCTCGATGAGCTTGTGCGCATTGCGATCGCCGCGTTGCTTCATGCCGTAGATCGCGAGATCGAGGAACAGCGTGTCTCGCATGTCTCGATAGAAGCTCTCGGAGATCCACTCGTAGTCACGCACGCGCTTGTACGGAACGCACCACAGGGGGAAGTACCCGAGCTCCTGCTCGTACCAGCGGAGAAACTCGTCCGCCTTCGAGATCGGGACGAAGACATCCAGCGTCACCGTCGGATGCTCGCGGCGGAGGACCCACGGGACGCGCTCGGCCGCCCGCAACAGCGTGGTCGAGTCGAGGACCTTGCCGAACACGAGGCGTCCGATCACGGAGCGCGGCACCACGTTGGTGACGCCTCGGTTGTAGCGGAACAAGTAGTGACGGGTGTCGAGATAGTCCTCGTCGAGCTCGCGCGTGCTCTTGTAGTAGACCTTCATCCAGTCGTAGCGCGAGGTGTAGGGAGCGTGGTCGACGAAGTTCGCGACCGACAGCACGAACTCGGTTGGCGAATGAATGATGCCGTCCATGAAGTCGACGTCGCCGCGGTCGTAGTGATCGAGGATCGCCGCGCGGTACGCCGCGAACGTCGGGTACTTCTCGTAGCTGACGTGGACGAACGGCCGCGCGGGCACGAGCTTGAACACGAGCTTCGACAGGATGCCGAGCGTCCCGAACGCGCCGTGCATCATCTGGAACACGAGGGCGTGCTGGTTCTCGGGCGTGCAGGTCAGGACGTCGCCCTGCGCGGTGATCACCTCGTACTCGAGGCAGCTGTCATGAAAGCCGCCGTAGCGGAACGACATCGACTCGATCGAGCAGCCGGAGACCGCGCCGCCGACCGTGATCGTCTCGAGCTCGGGCACGACCATCGGGACGAGGCCGTAACGCAGCGTCGCCGTGACGAGATCGGCGAACGTGACGCCCGACTCGGCGGTGCACGTGCGGCGCACCGTATCGATGTCGAGGATCGAGGTCAGGTCGCTGATGTCGATCTTGTCGTCGCGACGACGCAGGTCGCCGCGCTTGGGCACCTGATGCGGTGGGGCCTGCTTGCGCAGGGAGACGGGGCGCGTGTGCGGGTGCGAACGCAGCTGCGCCGCGATCCGCGCCACCTTCTTGGCGTGGAAGGCGTCGAGCTCCGCCGGCGACATGCGCTCGCTGCACACGACGCGACGGAGTGCCGCGCGGCGCTTTCGCACCGCGAGTGCGATCGCGCCGGCCGTGACGGCGGCGCCTGCGACGAGGCTAGGGATCCGGGGACGCACGGCGTGCGTGGCTGCAACGCCCGTGCCCTCCCTCGGGACAGTGGCGGGCGCCGTCGCGCATAAGGCGTGCCGGCATGGCGATCGTATGGAACGGTTCGAGCGATGTGGTTCGCCCACGCGCTGACGTTGTCCCGGCTCCCGATCGCACTGGCGATCGTCGCGGCCTGGGGGCACCGTGGGTGGTCGATCGCACTGATCGCCCTCGCGGCTGCCACCGACGTCGCCGACGGCAACGTCGCCCGCTACATGCAGCGACGTGGGCGCACGGAGCCTGACATCGGGGGCTGGCTCGATCCGCTCGTCGATAAGCTGTTCGTCGTGATCGTGCTCGCGACGATCTTCGCGCACACCGATGACGAGGTGCTCGTCGCGTTGATCGCGCTCCGCGAGATCTTGCTCATTCCCGTGGTGTTCACGTTGTTCATGCTCGGGGTCAGCGCGCGCCACGCGAAGGCGGGCGTGATCGGAAAGATCGCGACGATCGCGCAGCTCACCGCGTGCGCGGTCGCCGTCGTCGATCCCTGGCGGGCGCTGCCATTCGCCGGCATCGCCGCGGCCACCGGGTTTGCTGCGGTCATTTATTACCTCGTGCGCGAGGTGCGAACGCCGGTGCATGCGACGCCGTCGTGACATACTGCGCGCCCTATGAAGCTGCCCAGGGTGCTCGTTGCCTCCCTCGTCCTCGCTTCCGCCCCGGTCGCCGCGAAGGGCCTCACCGTCGACGACATGCTCGCGATGCAGCGGGTCTCGGATCCCGCGGTGTCGCCCGATGGCAAGCAGGTCG
Organism: Kofleriaceae bacterium; assembly: GCA_035539815.1. Classification (GTDB taxonomy): domain Bacteria; phylum Myxococcota_A; class Polyangia; order Haliangiales; family Haliangiaceae; genus JABFXX01. Next base: position 14,717 of record DATLHR010000612.1, on the reverse strand, counting down.
TGTTCGTCGTCCGCGACACGGACATGGACGCCAACCGCGGCCGTACGGATCTGTACCTCGCGAACGTCGACGGGACCGGAGGCGTGCGCCGGCTGACGTCGCACCCCGAGAACGACAGCGATCCGCGATGGAGCCCGGACGGCAGGTGGATCTACTTCGCCTCCGCGCGCGGCGGCTCGCAGCAGGTCTGGCGGATCTCGCCGGTCGGCGGCGAGGGTCATCAGGTTACCCAGCTTCCGCTCGACATCAACGGATTCACATTGTTCCCCGACGGCAAGCGCCTCGTCGTCGCGATCGACGTGTGGCCCGACGCGAAGACGCTCGCCGACTCGGTGAAGAAGGACGCCGCGCAGGCGAAGTCCAAGACCAAGGCGCGCATCTACGACCAGCTGCTCTTCCGCCACTGGGATACGTGGGAAGACGGGCGGTTCTCGCACCTGTTCGTGTGGACTCCGCCCGAGCTCGGTGGCAAGGCCGACGACGCGAAGGACCTGACGCCCGGGCAGAAGACGGACTCGCCGGTGCATCCGTTCGGCAGCATGGATGAGGTCGATGTCTCGCCCGACGGGAAGACCGTCGCGTTCGTCGCGCGCACCGGCGGTCGCGAGACCGCGTGGAAGACCAACACGAACGTGTTCCTCGTCGCCGCCGACGGCCGCAGCAAGCCCGTCGAGCTCACCGCCGACAACCCGGGCTATGACTTCGGGCCGTCGTTCTCGCCGGACGGCAGGTCGCTCGCGCTGCGCCAGATGAAGCGCGCGGGCTTCGAGGCAGATCGCGAGCGCATCTCGGTGATCGACCTGGCGACGAAGAAGACGCGCGTGGTCACCGAAGCCTGGGACCGCTCGGCCGGTTCGATCGAGTGGTCGGCGGACGGCCGGACGATCTACACCGAGGCCGACAACGTCGGAAATCATTCGCTGTACGCGATCGACGTCGCGAGCGGTGCGGCGAAGCTGCTCGTCGACAAGGGCACGAGCTCGACGCCGAAGGTCGCCGGCGATCGGATCCTGTTCGTGCGCGACACGCTGAAGCTTCCGGCCGAGCTGTTCACGATGAAGGCCGACGGCTCCGACCTGAAGCAGCTGACCCGGTTCAACGAGGCGCGGCTCGCGAAGATCCAGTTCGGCGAGTACGAGCAGTTCTCGTTCAAGGGGGCGCACGGCGACACCGTCTACGGCTACGTGATGAAGCCCGCGGGCTACACCGGCGGCGGCAAGGTGCCCGTCGCGATGCTGATCCACGGCGGGCCACAGGGCAGCTTCGGCGATCACTTCCACTACCGCTGGAACCCGCAGACCTACGCGGGGCACGGCTACGGCGTCGTGTTCATCGACTTCCACGGCTCCACGGGCTACGGCCAGAAGTTCACCGACGCGATCACCGGCGACTGGGGCGGCGCGCCCTACGAGGACCTGATGAAGGGCCTCGACTTCGCGCTCGCAAAGTACACGTGGCTCGACAAGAACCGCGTCGTCGCCCTCGGCGCGTCGTACGGCGGCTACATGATCAACTGGATCAACGGCCACACCGATCGGTTCAAGGCGCTGGTCTGTCATGACGGCAACCTCGACGAGCGCATGGCGTACTTCGACACCGAGGAGCTGTGGTTCCCGGAGTGGGAGCACGGTGGCGTCCCGTGGAACCAAGCCGACGGGTACACCAAGCACAACCCGATCGACTACGTGAAGAACTGGAAGACGCCGACGCTCGTCATCCACGGCGGGCTCGACTTCCGCGTCGTCGACACGCAGGGCATGTCGACGTTCACGGCGCTGCAGCGCAAGGGCATCCCGAGCCGGTTCATCCACTTCCCCGACGAGAACCACTGGGTGCTCAAGCCGCAGAACTCCAAGCTGTGGCACGAGGAGGTGCTCGCCTGGATCGATCGGTTCGCCAAGAAGTAGGCTGGGCGTCATGCGTTCACTCCTGCTGCTCTGCGCACTGTCGTTGCTGCCCACGCACGCGCGTGCGGATGCGCCGCTGCCGCTGATCGAGGGCTTTCTGGGGAACGTGCTCTCGGGCTCGATCCAGCAGGCCCGGCGCGGGATCGCGATCGGTCCTCACGTCGGCGCCGCCGCGGTCGTCGACGACGATGGCAACAGCGATTTCGGCGTCACGTTCGGGCTCGCGCTGTACACGTTCAAGCGGCCATCGCTGCTCGACCTCAAGCAGCGCGCGACCGAGATGATCGAGCGCCGCGTGAAAGCGCGCCTCGCCGAGGCTGTCGCCGCCGGCGCACCGCCGCCCGACGTCAAGGCGGTGGTCGAGGAAGAGGGCAACAAGGTCCTCGACGAGCTCGCCGGCGAGCTCCGCGGCCTCAAGGAGATCCGCCCCAAGGTGCTCGAGAAGCCCTCGCTGAAGCTCGTGGTCGAAGGCGGCGTGCTCGGAGATGCGTGGCTCGTACGACTCGGCGCCGGCAAGGGCATCGGCCCGGTCAGCCTTGGCCTCGGCGGCGGCATGATGCGCGGCGGCGGTGATACCGCGCCGCTGCTCGGTGGTGAGCTGTCATTACACCTCACCCCCATCGGCAAGCTGCGCACGCCGGTCCTCGATCTCTACGTGCGAGGTGAGGTCGGCTTCTTCGATGCGGGCAAGGCCGGCGTGTTCACCGGCGGCGTGCGCGCGCTCGCCGACCTGCTCTGAGGCTGCGAGCTCGCGTCACTTCTGCTCGAGCGGCATCACGGGGAGCGACTCGAAGCCGCGACGCTCCTCGCGCTCCTCGTCGCGACGGATCGGGATCGGGTGACCCTGTGGTGGCACCTCGAGTCCGGCGAGGTCCGAGGTCGCCGGACCGTTGATCACGCGACCGTAGCGATCGAAGCGCGAGCCGTGACATGGGCAGTCCCACGTCTTCTCGGCGGCGTTCCAGTGGACGCACCCGCGCAGGTGAGGGCACGTGGCGTAGCGCAGGTGCGGGCGCCCACTCTCGTCGTTGTACACGGCGTAGAGGTGCAGGCCGCGGCGGATGATCGCGCCTTCACCGCGCGGGATGTCCTCGATCTCGCGGACGTCGCCGCCGCGCAGCCAATCGGTGTACGGCACCGACGACTGGACCGCCTCGCGCACGAAGTTCCCGGGCGTGTGGAGGTGGCTGCGGTTCGGGTCGTAGATGCGCGCCCACGCGGGCGCCTGGCCGTGCATGAGCTCGGGCAGCAGCAGGCCGGCGATCGTGCCGTGGGTGAGGCCGTTGCCGGAGTCGCCGGTGGCGATGTAGAGGTGCTCGAGATCGGGGCTGCGCCCGATGTGCGCGAGGTGATCGACGGGCTCGATGATCTGCCCCGACCACCGGGACACGATCGGGCCGAGGCCGGGGACCCAGCCGCGGGCCCACGCCTCGAGGTCGGCCATCGCCTGCTGTGGATCGCCGTGGCCCGTGCGGTGATCGTTGCCGCCGACGATCAGCACCTCGCCTCCGTACGGGCTGCGCGCGACGCGCAGGTAGTGATACGGGTCGGCCGTGTCCCACACGAGGACGTGCGGGATCGATCCCGGATCGATCGCGAACGCGAGGACGTAGGTGCGGTACGCGGCCTGGCGCAGCTGCATGTGCACGCGGCTCGTGATGGCGCTGTTGGTCGCGTCGACGACGACGCGCGCGAGCAGCTGCCGATCGTCCGCGAGCCGGACCACGAGCGGCGTGCCCGGCTCGACGTTCTGGACGTGCACGCCGGTGTGGATCCGGCCACCGAAGCTCACCACGGCATCGGCGAGCCCGCGCAGATACTTCAGCGGGTGGAACTGGGCCTGGCGGGCGAACCGCAGCGCGGGCCCGGTCGCGAGCGGCATCGGCGCCCGGTCGACCAGCTCGCATGCGAGGCCGGCGCGCTGGGCGGCGGCGTGCTCGCGCTCGAGCTCGCGGTGCTTGCCGACGGGATGACCGGGCGGCTCGATCAGGTAGCCGTCGACGCGCTCGAAGTCGCAGTCGATCGAGAGCTCGCGCGTCATCGCCTCGATGTAGTCGATCGCCGCGGCGTGGCTCTCGGCGACGAGCCGTGCGCCGTCGGCGCCGAACTTGTCCTCGAGGACGTTGTAGCGATCGTCGACCGCGGAGGCGAGGTGAGCGGACGAGCGGCCGGTCTCACCACCTCCGATCGGACCGTCATCGAGCACCGTGACCCTGGCGCCGCGACGGACCAACTCGAGCGCCGTCGTCAGGCCGGCGATGCCGCCGCCGATGATGCACACGTCGGCGTGCGCCTCCGGGGTGGTGTCGAAGCGGGCGAGTCGCGTGTCCTGCCACAGAGACGACAGTGCGCCGCTGTCCTTGGGGCTCGTTCGCATGGCGATCCTCCGAGACCGCAGACTTCAAGCGATGTGCCACGCGGCGCGCGCCGACGACACGCAGTGGCAGATCAGAAGTAGAAGCGCAGGCCGATGCCGCCCTGAAGGTCGATGTCGTCGAAGTTGTTGTTCTCGTCGATGATCGTGAGCAGGAGCGCCAGCTCACCGTAGATCTCGATCGGTGTGCGCGTGAAGCGCAGCGCGAGCTCGAGAGGTGCGCGGACCCCGACGTTCACGTCGTCCTCGTTGCCGTACACCGCGCCGCCGATGCCGATGCGCAGCGGGACGATCACGGAGTCGCCGCGCCCGTAGAACGGCGTGTACAGATACGTCAGGTGGCCGTAGCCGCTGCGCCCGTCACGGAACGTGTTCCAGCCGACCAGCAGGTCGAGCGCCGACCGCGGGCCCATCCCGAACTTCACGTCGAGGCCCGCCGGATCTCCGACGAACAGACCGATGCCGACCTCCGCGCGAGCGACGGCCGGTGCGGCGACGAGCAGAAGCAGTGCGACGACGAGGTTACGCATGCCGCGATCGTAAGCCGATTCCGGAGCCGATCGCCGCGTCGGCATGCTCGTGGCGCCACGATTGGCGGATAACGCGGCACACGACGTCACATCGCATCGGGCGTAATCGGAGTTACGCCGCGTGGCACACGTGATGCTGAACCTCGTCGCATGGAGATTCTCACCTGGCTCATCGTCGGTCTGGTCGCTGGCGTTCTCGCGTCGTTGATCGTGGGCGGCAGCGGCTACGGCATCATCGGGGACATCGTGGTCGGGATCGTCGGCGCCTTCGTCGGCGGCTGGCTGTTCCGCGCTGCGGGCTGGAGCGCGCCGTGGGGCGGGCTCGCAGGCACGATCTTCGTCGCCTTCATCGGCGCGGTGGTCCTGCTGTTGATCCTGCACCTGGTGGGAGGCAGGCGCCGCACCGTCGTCACGTGACGCCTACTCGACGTAGGTGATCTGCCACTCGCGCACGTCACCATCGACCGTGACGTCGACCATCTCGCCGGTGGTGCGACCGAGCACGGCGCGGCCGATCGGTGAGGCGGGGGTGACCACCGAGAGGTGACCATCGCCGCCGGGACCGGTCAGCGTCATCCCGGCACCGACCGGCGCGAGGAAGAACGTGCGGCCTTCGCCGCTCTCGGCGTCCTCGATCTCGACGATCGCGCCGACGACGATGCGCGCTGACTTACTCAGCACCGCCGGCCGGAAGCTCGAGAGGGAGTCCGCATCGGCGAGCGCTTGCTGGGCACGGCCCTGCTGCGCGCGGCCGAGGCTCTGCAGCTGGTGCGCGGCGCGCGCGTCCTCTCGCTTCTCGTCTGGCGTGGCGCCGTCGCGTGCCTCGGCGGCGACGGCATCGCGCTGAGCGAGGGCGGCGCGCGCGGAGGTCTCGAGCTGGCGCACCAGCTGGTCGACGAGGGCCTTCTTGTCCATGGCCCCGAGGTTCCCGCTGGTCGCGGGACCGGGCAACTTTCGATCCCCGAGGGGAGGACCTCTCAGATGGGGGAGAGCGTGAACGTGACGCGGACGCGGGCGTCGCTGCCGGTCAGCGTCACCGTCGCATCCTTGCGCCAGCCGGTCTCGAACGGCAGCGTCGTGGTCTCGTTGCCGAGGTCGTCGTCGCTGTTCAGGTAGTCGTCGACGTCGCGGAGGTTCGCGCGCAGCTTGATGCTCTGGCCGCCCACCGGCGACACGTCGATCACCGCTTCGGCGATCGGCTGGCCAACGCCGAAAGACTGGCCGTTGCGGATGGTGACGTAGTTGTTGCTGCCCTTGTTGAACAGGGTCGCCATGTTCGTACCCTCGACCCAGATCTGGCCGTAGATCTCGAGGTCGTCACCGGCATCGCCGCCGTCATCGTCGACCGTGATCTGGTTGAGCGTGACGCGGACCTTCTGCGAGACGCGCGTGCACTCCTTCATCTCGTAGTCGGTGGTGAACGACATGCGCGCGGGCGAGTTGTCCTTCAGGTAGTTCAGCTTGTACGCGATGGGCGCGCCCGGAGACACCTTGGAGTAGTTGCCGCCCTGCTTGATGAAGTCCATCAGCTTCTCGTAGCTGTCGATGCTCTGCACCGCCATGCCGGCGTCGCCGCCGAGGATGAACGCGGTGATCTTGCTCTTCGAGATCATGTCCTTGTAGGTGACCGAGGTGTCACCCGAGATGTCGAAGCCACCCGAGTACGCGAACTCGAGCGCGGCGTTCATCTCCTCCGCCGAGTACTCCGATTCGAACGTGAACAGGACCAAGCGGCCGTAGGTCACCGACGAGACGTAGGCCGGCGGGCGGGTCTCGTCCATCTCCTCCTGGACGTCGGCGAGCTGCACGCTGCGCTTGAACACGTCGCTCGGCTTGCCGGGCGCGTCGAGGTCGACCGTGTAGTAGGCCTGCGTGTACTTGACGAGGTAGCGCGAGCGCGTCGTCTGCTTCGACCAGTCGAAGCTGCTCTTGATCGACGCGGTGCCGAGGCCCCAGCTCGCCTGGATGCCGAGCGCCATGTCGAGCTGCTCCTCGGTGTGGACCTGCTCGATCTCCGAGTAGAGGTTGGCGGGCGTCGAGCCGGTGATCTCGGTGTCGAGGATGCCGGCGAGCGCGTCGCGATACGCCGAGAGGCTCGGCTCCTCGATCACGGCGGTCTTGCCGCCGGCGAGGTTCTCGAGGCTCACCGAGATGGTGGCGGGCGACCGCGGCAGCACGATCTGCGTGAACAGGCCGGTGAGCACCGAGTCCGCGCTGACGAGCGCGCCGGGGTAGAGCGAGTCCGAGTTCGCGGCGTACGCGACGATGCGATCGAACTGGCGCGTCTCCTTGAGGTTCTGCGTGGTGCACTGGTAGTCGCCCTCGCGCTGCTCGGCGCTGCGCGCACCCTGTTCGACCGCGGGATCGGCGACCGGCAGGTACGGCAGCGACTCGATGTACTCGTCGATGCCGGGCCCGGTGGGGCTCGCCATCTCGACGGTGCACGCTCCAGTAAACAGCGAAGCGACGCAGAGCCACGTAAGACGCATGGCCAGGGACCGAGCAAGTTCGCGGCCAACGCAAAAGAGATCTCTCTGCCTGCGATTCCGCGCACTTGAGCCAGCTGTGCAAACACCGGTGGGCAGGACTTTCAGCCCCCGCGGGGGTCGTCACCCGGCTACTCGGCTGGCCACTACCGGGCGTGCTTGTCGACGAGCGCGATGTACTGCTCCATCGCGGCGTCCTTCGACAGGCCCTTGCGCCTGGCCCACGCGTCGTACTTCGCGCGGCCCTTCACGTCGAGCATCCCCGGCCGGTCACCGCTGACGTCGCCGCTCGTGGCCTGCTTGTACAGCGCATACAGATCGAGCATCACGTCGTTGCCCAGGCCGGTCACCGGCTTGATGCGAGCTTGGGCCTGGGAGAAGCGCTCGGCGAGATCCGACATGGCGCCCAGCTTACGCGCGCTCGCCGCCGGGTGGCTACTCGAGTGGTCAGCAGAGGGCGCGCGCGAGGGCGGGGAGGGCGTCGCCGGCGCGTGCGTCGAGCAGCACCGCCGCGTGCACGTCGCCGCGCGTCGGCCCGCGGTTCACGATCGCGACCGGGATCGCTCGCTCGCTCGCGCGACGCACGAACCGGTAGCCCGAGAACACGGTCAGCGACGAGCCCACCACGAGCAGCACCTCCGCGCGCTCGAACGTCGCCCACGCCGCATCGAGCGTCTCGCGCGGTACGCTGCCCCCGAAGAACACGACGTCGGGCATGAGCATGCCAGCGCACGCTGCGCAGTCGACGACCGTGAACTCGGCGAGCAGCTCGTCCGGCAGGTCGGCGTCGCCGTCCGGTGCGATCGTCACGGCGTCGGCGCGCTCGGTCCACGTCGGGTTGGCGGCGTGCAACCGCGCCTGCAGCTCGTCGCGCGTCGTCACCTCGCCGCATGCGAGACACCGCACACGTGCGAGTGCGCCGTGGAGCTCGACGACGGCGCGACTCCCCGCGGCGTGGTGCAGCCCGTCGACGTTCTGCGTGATCAGCCCCGCGAGCACGCCCGCGCCCTCGAGCTGGGCGAGCGCCCGGTGCCCGTCATTCGGCCGTGCCCCCGCCAACCGCGGCCAGCCGAGCGTCGAGCGCGCCCAGTACCGGCGTCGATGCTCCGCCTTGTCGACGAACTCGCGGTGCTGGATGGGCGGTCGCTTGCGCGGCGGCGTGTCGGGGCCGCGGTAGTCGGGGATCCCGGACTCCGTCGAGCAGCCCGCGCCACTCAGCACGACGATGCGCTTTCCTCGCAACAGCTGCGCGACGCGTTCGAAGGCAGGGTCCACCGCGACACCGTAGCCCGCTCGCGATACGCTGTCAGCCGATGGCCCTCACGCAGAACGAGCTCGATACCTACGAGTACAAGCTGAGAAAGCGTGGGTTCCGCCGCGACGATGTGCTGCTGCACGACTGCCCCGACTGCCGGGCCAAGGCCGTGCTGACCTACGTGATCGCGGGTCGCAGCGGTGGTCGCGACATCCGCCTGTGCATGGAGTGCGGCAAGGCGCGCTCGTGGCGCAGCGTCGCCGGCCTCGAAGCGCGCGAGGAAGACCCGGGCTTCGACCTCGCCGCGTTCCTCCGCTAGCTCGCTCGCGCGCTGACGGCAGCTGTGGGCCGCCGAAGGATCCCGTGCCGCCGGGGGGCCGCCCCGAGGATGTGCCGGGAGGACGACGCGTGCCGCGCCGACGACGTGTGTCGCGCCGACGACGTGTGCCGCGCCGGCGACGTGGCCGTGCCGACATGGCCGTGCCGACGACGTGTGCCGACGACGTGTGCCGCCACTGAAAGGGGCCCGCTCGCCCTGAACGATCGCCGTGCAGAGCGCGGGCGCTGTCACCGCTGACGGCCTTGTGACCGGCGAGAGGCGTTTGAGGCCCGCAAGGTCGCCGCTCACCAGGCCTTGAAGAACGCTTCGCGTTCTTCACAGCGCTGACAGCGCCTACTGCTACCAGCCTCGGATTTGTTTTCTTGTTGGTTGATCCGGTCCATTGCGCCCGTCGGCGCAGTGCATCGCGCAGTCGCCGCTTGGCGGATCGCCGGATCGAGTCGCCGCAGGGCCCACGGTCACGAGCTGCGCCAGCACCATGAGCAGCGCCAGCACCACGCGCACGCGCCGCACGTGCAGTTGCCCAGTGCAGAGCCTCGTCGGCGCGGCCGCTGACAGCGTCACGGCTCCTCGGCGAATCGCGGTTAGCGGAGGAGAGAACGCGCGGGCTGAATTCGCGCGCTGCGGATGTTAGTGCCTAAATCAAGATGGCGATGGGAAGCGGAGCGTGCGATCGCGGGTGGGGCGGCAAGCGGCCAGGCGCTGGACGCCCGAAGTCGGGTAAGCGCGTGGGTGGTCCGCATCGAGCGCGACCGCCGCTTTCGCGACAGCACCCGGTGCACGTCGTGTTGCGAGTCGCGAAGTGGGTGCCCGAGCTGCGGCTTCACAAGATCTACCGAGCGCTCGGGCCAGTGCTGGCGCGCTACCTTGGCAATGATGCTTTCCGCGTCGTTCACCTTTCGATTCAGACGAATCATCTGCACATGCTCGTCGAAGCGCGCGATCGCAAGGCGCTCGCGCGGGGAATGCAGAGCTTCGCGATCAATGCCGCGCGTGCGATCAACCGGGCGCGCGACGTGACGGGCAAGGTGTTCGCGCACCGCTATCACGCCACGCAGATCACGACCCCGCGCCAGGCTCGTAACACGCTGGCGTACGTGCTCAACAACTGGCGCCGTCACGGGCACGACTACGACATGAGCCGCCGGCTTCCCGCCAAGCTGGACCAGTTCTCGACGGCGATCTCCTTCAGTGGCTGGCTCGGCCAGCCGCGCTGGGCCGCGCCGACCGACTACGTCCCGTTACCCGTCTCGCCACCGCGAACGGAGCTCCTGGCGTGGCGGTGGGAGCGCTTCGGCCTCATCGATCCGATGGTGACGCCGGGACCGCTTCGCTGACGAGGAGCACCTCGGGCACTCGGCCCTCTGCTCCGAAAAACGAAAATAGATCTGAGGCTGGTAGACCTAGGCGCTGTCAGCGCTGTGAAGAACGTGAAGCGTTCTTCAAGGCCTTGTGAGCGGCGACCTCGAGCGCCTCGAGTGCCCTGTCGCCGGTCACAAGGCCGTCAGCGGTGATAGCGCCCGCGGTCTGCACGGTGCTGGTCACGAGGCGCAGCGACACGGGCGCGCTCGGTCTGCCGGTGCTGGTCGAGGGCGCAGCCACAGCGTCCGCATCGGCACGGTGCTGGCTGACGCCCGCGTTCTGCACGGTGCTGGTCACGAGACGCAGCGACAAGGCGGCGCCCGGACGTGACGCCAGCGCAGTCGCCGCACTTCACGAGCGTGCGGACTCATCGGCAGCGCGCCGCTGCTGCGGCTTAGTTCGGCTCGTCGGTCACGATGCGGAACCACAGCGAGCGCGGCGCGCCGCAGTTGCGGCAGGTGACGTCGACGCGGCGCAACCCCGGTGCGGGCGCCTCGTGCTCGCGGAGTCGATAGCGCCCCTCGCATTGTGGACAGGGCATCGACTCGACGCGCACCTCGATCACCGACGACGACGGGACCTCGATCGGGCGCTCGCGCGCGCCGCCGGGCAGCAGCGCTGCGAGCTTCTCGCGATCGCGCACCAGCTTGCGGGCCGCGCGCTCCTCGATGCGGCGGGCGGTGCGCGGGCGCTGCTTGCTCATCCGCCTCCGCTCGCCTTCTTCGCGGCCTCGACGAGCGCGTCGTAGTTCGGCTCGGTGCCTTGGTCGGCGACGATCTCTCGGTACGCGATCTTGCCGTCGGGCGCGATCACCCAGACCGAGCGCGCGAGCAGGCCAGTCTCCTTGACCTCGAGGCCGAACGCCTTGCCGAACGCGCCGCCGTGGTAGTCGGAGCCCATCTTGGTGCGGATCACCGCTTCCTCGGCGAAGCGCGTCTGCGCGAACGGCAGGTCACGGCTGACCGTCATCACCTCGGCGCCCGCGGGGAACAGGCTCATCGCGTCGTTGACCCTGTGCGTCTGCGTCTCGCACACACGGGTGTCGATCGACGGTACGACCGAGAGGATCACCAGCTTGCCCTTGAGCGCGCCGAGGTCGATCTTCTGCAGCTTGCCGTCGGCGAGCGCGACCGCGGGCATCGCGTCCCCGACGTCGAGCGTCTTGCCGACGAGCGTGAGCGGTCCGTCACCGCGTTTGATCAGATCGGTGCGCTCGGGTGGCGGCGTCGTCGAGGTGGTGGAGCTGCTCGAGCACGCGGCGAGGAGCACGACAAGGAGCGAGGACGGGCGCAACACGCCCTGATGCTACCATCGCGCGCTGCCGTCGCTAGCTCGCGGGGAGCGGGCCCGCGTAGTGGACGAGGCGCAGCTTCACCGTGGCGCCGTGCGCGACGAGGAGCTCGACCAGCGCGTCGTGATCGTCGATGACGAGCGCGAGGTCGCGGTCCTCGGAGCGAGCGTGCGGGCGAAGCGCGGCGAGCAGCGGTGCCGCGAACGCGGGGATCGCGACGCGGAACGTGCGCGCTCCGGGGAACATGGGGTCGAACGCCGCGAACCCGACAGGTGCGCAGGTCGCGTCGCGGAGCTGGCACAGCACGACGCGCGGTGCGAGGCGCGCCATCGCGATCTGGCCGGCGAGCATGTGGAGCTCGCGCTCGATGTCCTCGTCTTCGCGCGGATCGACGGGGAGCGCCACGGCGGCGACAGCGGGGAGCTCGCTCGCGCGCGACCATGGGAACCGCAGCGCGGTCGAGCGGTGCTCCGGGCGAAGTCCGAGCTTCTCGTAGAGATGGAGCGCCGGTGAGTTGCCGTCGCGGACGTTGAGGTGCCACTCGCCGACGCCGGCGCGGCGCAGCGCACTCGCGGCGGCGAGCATCAGGTCGGTGCCGAACCCCGTGTCGCGCGCGTCGTCGCGGACGACGAGGTTGCGCACGTAGCCGACCTGCCCGAGCGTGTGGAAGTGCACGTACCCGTCGATGTGCCCGTCGCGCTCGGCGATCAACGTGCCGTGCACGAGCTCGCGGCGCCATCGCTCCTCGGGGGGCGGGGCCTCGTCGAGGCCGAGCTCGCGATACAGCGTCGCGAACGCGGGGTAGTCACTGGCGATAGCTGGGCGAATCACGTAGACGCAAACCGCTGCGCTCCGCCACGGATTCCCGTCGAGCTCGGATACGATGCACGTATGAAGCTGGCCGTGCTCTGGTTGCTCGCGGGGTGCATCTCCGCCGGTGGCGCGGTGACGGTGAACGGCGCACCCGATGGCAGCGAGGTGCGCTCGGGCGGCGGCGTCCTGCGCATCGGGACGATGGCAGAGCTCGCGGAGGACCGCGTGATCGGCCAGCTGCTCTACTCGCAGGAGCTCGGTCCGCTCGGTGGACGCGCGACGAAGATCGGCCTGTGGGGCGCGCGCCTCACGACGATGAACCACGGCCGGCGGCCGGGGCTGTTCGCGCTGGCGGGGTACGGCGACGCGGGGGATGGCACGCTGATGGAAGCGTCCTCCCTCGTGCTCGGTGCCGGCATCGCGTACTCGCGGCTCGTCCCGGCGGGGCCCGCACGCACGTGGACGTCCGTGTCGCTCGGGCTCGTCTATCATCGGCAGCGGCAGCTCGACGTCGCAGCCGGTTCGCACGGCGACTTCCTCGGCGTCGAGCTCGGCTTCATGGTCGGCTTCGATACGCTCGGCGCGATGTTCGCGCGCGACTAACTGATGGCGTGTTGCTTGCACTCACGCCATGACATGGCGAGCCTGCTGCGCCCCGAAGTCACGCGTCCCATGCGCTCGTACGTCGGGCGCCTGGTCGTCGGTGCCGTGATCTCGATCCTCGGCGCGGCGGTGATGGCACTCGCTAGTAGTGCGGCGGCCGTTCACTAGCGGGACCTAACGGGACCTCGCCGCTGCGCACCGTCTGCTTCAGGGTTTCGAGCTCACGGAGCGCGGTGTCGAGTCGAGTACCGAAGTCACGGACCAAGGCATCTAGATCGCGGATCAGGCGTTCCTGATAGGCGAGCTTCACCTCGAGATCGACGAGGTGCTCGCGGAGCTCGGCGGTTTCTGACATCGCACGCACCTTAGCTCACGCGATATGCTCGCCGCATGCAGCGCATCGCACTTCCCGTGGTGGCTCTCGCAATGCTCGCCGGCTCGGCGCACGCGCAAGGCGTGTACGAGGTGTGCAAGGGCGAGTCGAAGGGCGTCGTCGCCGGTACCGGCAAGCCGTCGATCGCCGTCGTGTACCTGAGCGACTTCCCGGTCACGACCACGCCGAAGATGCGCAACGCGGTCGGTGCCGCGATCGCGAAGGCAGAGAAGGCGAAGATCGTCCCCGCCAAGGACGTCGAGGCGGCGAAGCGACTGGTCGACGAGAAGAAGTGGGCCGACAAGAGCGAGGCGTGCGGGCAGGCCCCGTCGCTGGTCGCCGCGCTCGGCCTCAAGCATCCCAACCTGTCGACGGCGACCGCGCGCGTCGAGTGCTCCGACGGTGGCCCGTGCATGCTGCACGTCGATCTCGAGCGTCACGGCAAGCGCTCCGCCGAGCGCTGGGTGCGTTACTCGGCGCCGCTCTCTGGCCCCAGGGACAAGGTCGCCACGATCCAGGCCGCGGCGCCCAAGCTCGTCGCCAAGGGGCCGCCGCCGGACGCGCCCAGGGCCGGCCTCGCCGTCGCGGAGCTCGCGCCGGGTGTGGTCACCGTGCGGAGCGACGTCGACGGTGCGCTCGAGTCCGACCGGATCATGGAGGGCAACCCGGCATTCGCGGCGTGCGGGCCGAAGAAGCGCAAGCAGCACGACGTGCGCGGCTACTGGGCCGAGTGGAAGCTGTCGGCCAGGGGCAACCCGTTCCAGGTGATGGTGAAGCCCTTCGCGGGGCGGGACCCGGCGGATGCGACCGCCGCCGACTGCCTGAAGAAGGCGCTCGAAGCGACGCAGCTGCGCTGCCCGCGCGACGGCAAGGTCGTCGACGTGAAGACGGCGATCTGCCTCTAACCGTCTTCGCGACGTAGCTCGATATCGAGCGGCTCGTCGGCAGGCTCGGCCGGGCGGGCACCGAGCAGCGCCAGCCCCTGTTCGAGGTGCGCGATGTACTTGTTGCGCTCGTGCGCCCAGCGATCGAGCTCGCCCTCGAGCGTCGCGCAGCGCAGCTCGAGCGCGGCGACCTCCTGGCGTAGTGCGCCGATCTGATCGTCACGCAACGCGAGCTCGGAGTCGTGATGCTGGGTGAGCAGCTCGGCCTCCTGCTCGTAGACCTGCTCGCGCTCGGACGCATCGCGCAGGCCCTCCTTGCGCGCACCGGCGAGCTCGGCCTCGAAGGCCATGCGCAGCTTGGCGACCTCCGAGGCGTGCTTCTCTTCGAGCACGTCGCGCTCGGCGGACCACAGCTTCCGCGTCTCGTCGAACTCGCGCTGCGTCTCGTCGAGCTGATGCTTGAGCTCCAGGATCTCGCGCGGCGGCGCAGCCGAGGGCG
>DATLHR010000611.1:0-7790 GCA_035539815.1 Kofleriaceae bacterium | reverse complement strand
AGCTGGATCGGCAGCTCGACCACCGCCTCGAACGTGGCCTTGCTGGTGTCGATGCGATCGTAGAGCGGCATCACGACGCGCACGTCGTGGCCCGCGGACGCGAGGTACGCGGGCAGCGCGCCCATGACGTCCGCCAGCCCGCCGGTCTTGGCGAACGGGGCCATCTCCGACGCGACGAACAACAGCTTCACGAGTGCACCGGCGCCAGTCTCTACCACCAAGCGCGGAGCGCGGTCGAGAGGGCAGCTGCGAGGGGCGCGACCTTGGCCGCGCTGATCTCCGCCTGCGCGAACGGGCGGAACGGGTCGGACAGGAGGTCGCGCCGGAGCTCGACGCATAAGGTCCTGCCGGGCCTATCGATCACGTGCTGGTACGCCAGCGTGCTCGGGTGCAGGGGGTAGGTCGCGCTATCGCCGAGCCCGTGGCCGAGGGCGGCAAGCTCGCGGCGGAGCACGTCGACGACGCCGGCCGGCGCATGGTGGGACCCGTCGGGTGCCTTGCCGATGACGTCGACCGCAGGGCGCAGCGGCCAGGTCGGTTCGACCTCCGGCCGGTAGGCGGCGTGCAAGCTCGTCACGATGTCGAGGTCGACCTCGACGTCCACCGTGCGCGGCGCGTACGTATGCAGCATCACCATCGCGCCGTCTTCGGCGAGCTGCGCGACACCGGCGTGGACCGCGCTGACGTAGCCATCGTACGCCGCGCGCAGCAGCGCCCGGTCCTCGGCGGTGGTCACCCACGGCATCAGCCCCGGGCCGACCTTGCCGGCCTTGAACTCGTCCGGGCTGGCGTCGAGGCGGCGGTTGCAGTCGATGAACGTGCGCGGGGTCCGGCACCGCACGATGGCCACCGACCGCGTCGGTTCGGCGGCGACGAACGCGCGCGCCGTCGCCACCGCGAGCTCGGGAGCGCCCGAGTCGGTGTTGACGTGGAAGAAGTCGACGAGGCGATCGGGCAGCGGGCTCGTGAGCTGGGCCGCGACGCGCGTGAAGTCATCCGTGCGCGTCGAGCCGTGCGGGATCTCGAACAGGAGGTCGAGCGGCGCGTCGGCCGCGGCGCGCGCACCGCGGATGTGCTCGACATCGACGACCCCGGGGACGGACGCGAAGGACGACATCGCAGGGCAGGGTAGACCACCCGGTGGTACGCTGTCCTTCATCTTGCAGCAACACTCGGAGGAGACCCGGTCCGCGTGGGCAGGAACCGTATCGAGACCGTGGTGTCGATGCGAACGATGCGCTGGATCGCGATCGCCTCCATGAGCCTCGCCGCATGCTGGCGGGGCGCCGCGCCCGCCGAGAGCCCGCCACCCGAGCCGGCACCGGTGCGCGTCGCGGCGACGCCGGCGCGAGCGGAGGAGGCAGGAGCGCCCGGGGATGCCGAGGCCGCGAGCCTCGTCGAGGAGGCCGACAAGGCGTTCGAGCGCGTGGACCTCGCCGCAGCGGAGGCGCTGTACAAGCGGGCGATCGCGTATCCGAACGCGCCCGTCGCTGGCTACGCGCGCTACAAGCTCGCGTGGGTGTACTTCAACAACAACCACATGCAGGAGGCGCTCGAGCTGTTCGTGCAGGTCGCACGACGCTCGGGCGAGCCCACGCTGGCCAAGGCCGCCGGTGACGATGCGGCGCGCGTCTACGCCAACGTCGGTCGGCCGCAGCTGGCCCGCCCGTTCTTCGAGCGGCTCGATCCCGATCGCGTGGATCGTCGTCTCGGCTTGCTCGCCGACGCCTACGACATGGATGGCAAGCCCGCCGAGGCGGCGATCGTCCGCGCGCAGCTCACGCCCTGATGGATCTGGTATGAGAGCGGCGTGAGCCTCGCCGATCGTCTGCGCGCCCGCGCGCACGCTGCCCTCGAACGCATCCCTGGCCGCGCCGGTGACCGCCTGCGCGATCTCAACGAGAGCCTCGGCCGCCCGCTCGCCGATGCCGCGGAGCTCGATGAACGCCGCGAGTTCGCCGCGAAGGGCGCGGCATCGTCGTCGACGAACGCACCCGCTGCGGCGAAGCGCGACGTCGCACCAGTCATCGTCTATCACATGGACAAGACGCGCACCGATGCGACCAAGTTGACCGACATGCTCGACGCCGAGAAGGTGCCGTACCAGGTGTCGAACATCCAGGAAGACCCGGCCGCGCAGATGGCGGTGCGGCGCGATAGCAAGGGGTTCCGGCTGCCGGTGGTGTTCATCGCGGGCGAGCCGATCGGAGGGCGCGCCGAGCTGTCGAACCTGATCGCGAAGGGCGAGCTGAAGAAGAAGGTTTTCGGCGCGTAGAACACGTGGTATGTGGCCCTCGATGCAGGCCACCGAGACCGCCAAGAAGCTGACGAAGCAGGCGACCGAGAAGCTGTTCGCCGCGCTCAACCGCGCCGACGAGATCGGCGGAGAGATCCGCGACTACGTGCAGGACAAGATGGCGACGGATCCGCGTTACGTCGCCGCGCGCAAGCGCCTCGCGCAGTTGCTCGGCAAGGACTTCGAGTCCAAGGCCGAAGCGACCGCGAAGGCGACGGCCAAGGCCGAGGCGCGCGCGGCCGTCGCCGCGACGACGCCGACGACGAAGGCCGCCAAGGGCCTCGGCGATCCGTCGATCAAGGCGCAGATCTACGGCAAGAAGAGCTGCCCGTGGAGCGGCCGCGCGATCACGCTGCTCGAGAAGCACAAGGTCGACTTCGACTTCGTCGATCTCGAGGAGCCGGAGCACGAGGAGAAGGCGCTCGCGCTGTCGCTCGAGACCAAGCAAACGACGGTGCCGTACGTGTACCTGCGCGGGCAGTTCATCGGCGGGTTCAACGCGCTGTCCGAGGTCGAGCGCCTCGGGCAGCTCGAGGTCGCGCTGATGACCCCGGAGGAGCGCGCCTCGGCCCCTGCGCACCTGCGCAACGTCGAGATCGTCCCGCGGCCGAACACGGACGAGGTCGCGCCCGGCGAGTCCGACGCCAGCGCCGAGTAGCAGGGGGCACCGGGATGCGCCGGCCAGCGGGTGGCCGCCAGGGTCGTGCAACGGGCTGCACGTGCCCGAGATCGCTTGGGGGTGGCTGGGGCCTCAGCCTGGGGGAGTGACCTGCCAGCCCCCATGGGGCGAACGGTAAGCCCCCGGAAGTACTCCTATCGCCGTCTGGCACTCCACATGTAACGGTCCCGCCCCATGGTCAAGTTGGTGCTGGTCGCCGCCCTGACGGCCACCCTGGGGAGCTCGCTCGGCTGCGCCGTCGATCCCCCCGAGCTCGGCTCGACCGCGGGCATCACGTTCGAGGAGTTCAAGGCCCGGACGTCGATCGAGCCCGGCACCGGCAACTACGTCGTCGACTACGACCACATCCTCCACGGCGACGACGAGCTGCTCGAGTTCTATTACCGGTTCCAGCAGGGCGCGCTCGCCATCTACAGCGAGGGTGGCGTCGACGTGAAGTGGGACGCCGTCCAGCGCAAGAACCTGACCTACTGCGTGAGCGATGCGTTCGGCGCCGACAAGCCGGCGGTCGTCGCCGCGCTGCAGTTCGCGACCGAACAGGGCTGGGAGCTGTTCGCCGACGTCAACTACACGTACCTGCCGGCGCAGGACGCCAACTGCAACGCGAGCAACATCGCGGTGTTGTTCGACGTCAGCCCGATCACCGGCGCGCCGTACACCGCACGCGCGTTCTTCCCGAACAGCCCGCGCCACGAGCGCAACGTGCTGATCGACACGACCGCCTTCGACCTGCCGCTGGGCAGCCCGCCGCTGCAGAACATCCTCGGGCACGAGCTCGGTCACACGCTCGGCTTTCGGCACGAGCACATCCGTCCCGAGGCCGGCGCGACCCAGTGCTTCGAGGACGACGCGTATCGCGGCGTCACCACCTACGACTCCGCGTCGGTGATGCACTACCCGCAGTGCAATGGCACGTCGACGACGATGGCGTTCACCACGCGCGACCAGGAGGGCGTCGCGATGATCTACGGTCCGCCGACGACCAATTCCGCGCCGATGGCCCAGCTGGTGTCACCCACGAACGGTGCGACCGTCGGCCGCTCGTTCACGGTCGAGGCCTCCGTCGTCGATACCGACCTCGCGCGCGCCGAGCTCTACGTCGATGGCGCCCTGAAGCAGACGCTCACCGCCGCGCCGTTCAAGTTCCAGGTCTCGGGCGTCTCGGTCGGCCAGCACATCCTCGAGATCCGCGGCACCGACAGCGATGGGCAGACCGGCACGCAGACGATCCAGATCACGGTCGCGGCGGGCGTCGGCAGCGGCGAGCCGCCCGAGCCGATCACCGGCGGCTGCAGCACGAGCGGAAGCGGCGCGGGGCTCGGCCTCGGACTCGGCCTGCTCGCCCTCGTGCGTCGGCGCAAGCACTAACCCCAGGGGTCGGGGTCGGGCTCGGGCTCGGGTCGACACAGCCGATCTCTGGGGTTACGTTAGGTCCGGCGGCGACGCGGGCGGGCGAGCGCGAGCGCGACGACGCCGCACCCGAGCAGCCAGCTGCTGTCGTGGTTCGCCTGGCAGCATCCCGCGGGGTCCTCGCCGCCGGGGGCGGTGCCGGCGTCAGTGCCAGGGCCATCGCCACCCGGGTTCGTGACGTCGCACGCGCCGAGCGAGTGCTCGAGCGCGCCGCGGGTGAGGTCGGTCGCCGGGCGCGGGCGGCCGCAGTAGTCGTTCGTGACCTGCGGGTGCGCGGGGCCCATCGCGAGATCCGCGACGCTGCCGGTCACGGTGAGATCGCCGACGAGCGGCTCCGCGTACATCGCCTGGAACATGCCGAGGGTGACGTTCTCGAGGTTGCCCATCTTGATCGGCGCCGTCGCGCCATCGCGCGTGCGGATCACGTTGCCGAGCACGTTGCCATACGCCTCGCCGCTCGTCGTGTCATAGCGGAAGTCGACGCTGCCGGTCTCGATGATCGTGTTGTAGAGGACCTTCGCGTTGCGTGCGCGGGCGATGTAGACGCCGGAGTCCGAGCAGTTCGCGATGATGTTGTTCCGGATCACGCCCTCGTCGTGCTCGATGCTGCAGATGCCGTTGGCGACGAACTCGGGGTTGCAGAACTGCACGCCGGTCAGGCCGCCGCCCAGCGACAGGCCGAGCTGGACGCCGCTCGTCTGGAAGTCGCGCTCGCACAGCACGAGGTTCTGCTCCATCACGCCACGCTTGCCGCCGCTCTTGAAGAACGCGAGGTAGCTGGTCAAGTTCCCCCCGTCCTTCTCGGCGTCGTGAAGAACGTTGCGGCGGATCACCCAGTCGTCGCCGCCGTCGATGTTGAGCTTGGTGACGGGCGCCTCGGTGACGCGCGGGCGCGAGTCGCCGATGTCGTTATCCTCGATCAGACCGCGGTCGGGCGCGACGTACGGCGCCGTGGTCGCGTTCACCTTGACCTGCGCGTTGAAGTCCTTGACGCGCGACTTGCGTAGCACGAAGTCGTGCGCGCCACCGACCACGTGGAACGCGTGCTCGCACGCCGAGTCGGTCGCGCACACGCCGACGATGTCGAGGCCCTCGAACTGCCAGCTCGCGCCGGTGACCTTGAAGCCCTCGAGGCCGTCGAGCTCGATCTTCGCGGCGAGCGGCGTCGCGCTGCGCACGATGATCGGCTGCTGCTGCGTGCCGTTCGCTGCGCATGTGGCGCCGCTGAGCCGGTACGTGCCGGCGGCGAGCACGATCTCGTCGCCCGCCTGGGCGCTGCCGATCGCGGCCGTGAGCTCCGCGGTGGTGGTGACGTTCTTGACCTCGGCGTGCGCGACTTCGGCGCCGGCGAGCAGGCAGAGCGCGTGCAGCGCCCCAGTTCGGATCCTCATCACGGCAACGTACCAGCGATTGCGGGCCTCACGCGCCCAGCGTCACGACACCACCCGCGCCCGCGCCTCGGTGGGCGTCGAGCCGGTCCACCGCTTGAACGCGCGATGGAACGCGCTCGGCTCCGAGTACCCGAGCAGGTACGCGACCTCGCCGATCGCGAGCGAGCGGTCGCCGAGGTACCGCAGCGCCAGCTCGCGCCGCACGGCCTCGACGAGCGCATCGAACGTGACGCCGTCCGCGGCGAGCCGGCGCTGCAGGCTGCGCTCGCTCATCTTCAGCCCGCGCGCGACGGACGCGAGCGACACCGAGCCCTCGCCGAGCTGGGTCACGACGATCCGGCGGATCCGGTTCGCGGGGGACTCCGCCGGATCGGGCCGCGCGGCCAGCAACGCGTCCGCCTGGCGCAGGATCACGTCAGACAACATCGGGTCCGCCGCCTGGCACGGGCGCTCCATGATCGCGCGCGGCAGCTCGAGCGCACCGAGGGCGGCGCCGAACCGCGGCATGACGCCGAACGTCTCCTCGTACACCGTGCGCGAGCCCTCCGGTGGCATCGCGGGCAGCTCGACGTCGAGCGCCGCGAGCTGCGCGCCGCACATCTGGCCGCCGATCACGATCACCGACGCGAGCGTGAATTCGCTCGCCTGCCGGCTCGGTGTGTGACCGGGCGTCGCGAACGCGTGCTCGATGCGCAGCCGGTCTCCTCGGTCCTCGAGGCGGAACACCGCCGCGCTGTGGACGAGCCGGTTGTAGCGCGTCAGCCGCACGAGGCTCTCGCGCAGCGTGGGCGCGGTGCGCACGACATAGTCGAGCACGTCGAATGCGCCCACCCGCAGGTCGCGCGCGGCGCGCAGGCCGAAGTGCGGATCGCCGGTGAGCTCCGCCGCGTGGTCCCACAGCGCGTTCTCGACCGCGAGCTCGATGCGGGCGTCCGGATCCGCCGCCGCGGCGAGCTCGAACCCGGTCGCGCGCTCGAGCGCCGCTGGGGCCACGCCGCGGGCCGCCGCGAGGCGCACGATCGTCGCGCCGATCCGAGCGGAGACCTCGATCCTCATACGCCGTCACCGTGTGCCGGCTGGCGCCATCGGTCAACGGATCCGGCGTCCACGGTCACCGGGAGAACCGAGGATCTGCCGCATGTTGGCGCCATGAAGATCATCTGCACCACGCTCCTGTCCATCCTCGCCGCGTCAGCCACTCCCGTCTACGCCGACGTCGCAGCCACCGTCGAGGCGCCCGCGCGCCGGGACCTCCACCTCGACCTGGAGGTCGATCCGCTCGCCTACGTGTTTTCCGGATACTCGGTGCACGCCGGCATCGGCTGGAAGTCGCTCCGCCTCGACCTCGGCGTCTACGCCATGGACCTGCCCGAGCTCCTGCATGGGAACGAGGGCTGGGACGCGTCGTTCGACGGCGGCGGGCTGAAGCTGCAGTGGTTCTTCCTCGACGAACAGCGGGGCCCGTTCGTCGACGTCAGCGCCGGAATCTCCCGCCAGAAGGTCGAGCTCGCCGCGACCGGCGCGACCCAGACCGAGGACGTCCTCGGCGTCGGCATCGACGCGGGGTGGCGGTTCGCGCTCCCTTACGGCTTCTACGCCACGCCGTGGGTGGGGGCCAGCTACGACCTCAACTCCGACGACGTCATGCTCGACGGGCAGACGTTCGCGAAGCGGAAGCTGCTGCCGTTCGCCGCGGTCCACCTCGGATTCCGGTTCCGGTGAGGTCCGACCGAGAGCTTGCACGAATTGCGCAAAAACGAGGTCGGACCTCATTTTCGTGAGCCACTCGGCCGCGGTCTCGGCACTACTTCACTGTCCCCTTGCTGACCCCGCTCACCGCGCCGTTCGAGCTCGTCGAGAGTCCCGCCGAGGATCTCGATGGAGTGTTTCGCCGGTATGCGGGCTACGTCGCCGCGATCGCCCTGCGGCTGCTCGGGCGTGACGACGAGATCGAGGACGTCGTGCAGGAGGTCTTTCTCGCGGGGACCTCGGGGCTGCGGAAGTTGCGCGAGCC
>DATLHR010000610.1:0-5868 GCA_035539815.1 Kofleriaceae bacterium | reverse complement strand
GACCATCGCTTCGAGGTCGGCGAGGAGTGCGAGCTCGCCCTGCCCAGGCTTGCCGAAGACGTGCGTCGCGAGGTTCTGCGCGATGCATGCGGCGTACTCCGGTTGATCGAGCGCGAGTCGCATGAACCCCGCCGGGTTGCGCTTATCACTGCCGCGTCCATCGTCGATGTTCGTCAAGTACAGCGGTCCCGGGGTATCGAGCTGCCGGCGTGGGTCGTAGTGCGTGGCCAGGTGCGACCACCTCATGCCGTTGAAGAACGCCGCGCCGTAGTCGAGTCGCGCGTGGCAGTTCGTGCAGAGGGGCTGTGCGGCGAGCTCGTTCGAGACGGCCTCGCTGCGGAAGTTGACGGCCGCGGCGTGGAACGTGCGCTCGAGCAGTGCGTCGGTGTGGACGTCGGTCGAGTGCACGAGGTCGCACCACAGCGCTCCAGACAGATCGACCATCTTCAGCCGGACCGAGTCGGCGGCCTGCGTGAAGAAGTTGTTGGTCGCGATGCCGGCGTGCTGTCCGGGGCGTGTCTCGTGGCGCGGCGCCCACGCACCCCGTGCCGGCAACGCAGACCACGGTGGCAGCTGTTCGAGCGACGCGACCTCTCGACTCTCGATGCGCCCGCGTTGATACACGAGCTCGGCGAGCCCGCTGCGAAAGCTCTCGTTCGACGAGAAGATCGTCTGGATCGGCAAGTCGTGTGACACGACGTACGCGATCGAGCCTCGGTGCTCCGCGATGAGGGCGCTTTGCACCTGCGCGAGCTGCACCTCGTCCCGGCCGCAGCGGATCAGATTTGGCCCACAGCCGCACGGCGAGGTAGCGGCGAGCGGGGAGAGGAAGTGACCGGTGCAGAGCGCCCCGGTCGCGTCGCCGAAGACATCGGGACGATAGGAATCGCGGCAGACGAGCACGGTGGTCGCGAGGTCCCACCACGGCTTGACCTCGACCGCATCGCTGCGGGTGCATGCGGTGTGGAGGTAATAGATCGTCTCGCCGCCGGCGGACGTCTGGTGCAGCCTCGCCATCGTCTTCGTCGGGCGCTGGCCGCCGATGTCGAGGTGCAGCACGCGCTCGGCGAGCTCGGCGGCGCCCGCCGTGCTCAGCAGCTGCCTCGCGTAGGCGCGGAGGGCGTCGCCGGAGAACGACGCCCTCGCGAGGGTGTCGAGCTCCGCTGCGGTGCTCGGCCGACCGGCGGCCAGCATGGCGACGTCGTTCGCGACGTCCCGCCGGTCGACCGGCGCGGACTGACCACGCGATCGGTGGTCCATCTCGCACGATGCGAGCGCGCAACCCAAGGCGACGAGCAACACCAGTCGCATCTCACACCTCGACGAGGAACGGGAGCGCCCGCCCCATGTAGCCGTACTGTCGCGCTTCGATGCCGAACGCGGCGAACACACTCGCGCCGATATCGTCGAGCGTCGGGATTGCCCCTGTCGCGCTCGGAAGGCCGGTGGCGAGATCGACGGGCAGCGACTCCATCCGGCGGCCGACTGCCCCCGCGACGAGCCCCGAACGGCCGACTCGCAGGCGCGGGCCCCACATCAGCACGGGAAGCTCGGGGAAATGGTCCTTGCCACGCTGGTCGTTCAACCGTGGCAGGCGCCCCATCTCGCTCGCGACGACCACGACCGTCTGCGAGGCGAGCGTGCCGTGCGCGTTGCGACGCACCGCGAGCTCGTCGAGGAAGCGCGCGAACACGGAGAAGAACGCGGTGCTGTTCTGGCGTTGGCCGGTGAGGTTGTCCGTGTGCGTGTCCCAATCCATCGCCTGCGGCTGGACGATCACCGATGTCGCGAGCTCGTGCTCGAGCGCCCACAGCGCGCGCTGGCAGTCGCGCTGAAACAAGCCGTTCTTCGGCTGATCGAACGCCGGATTGCGATCAGCCTCTTCGGTCTCCGGGAGCCACTGCTCCGTGCTCGGCTTGGGGATGCCGCTCGCGAGCCGACGCATCAACGCGGCGATCTCTCGCGCGCTCGCGACGACCTCGGGGGCACGGTCGGCACCTTTGGCGAGGTGGTCGAGGCCATCGGCGGCGAGCTGAAGCTCGCCTGGTGTCATCGCGACGATGTCGTCGCAGAGATCGTGGCCGCTGCTGAGGAACTTGCCCTTCGCAGTGCACGACAGCAGGCCCGCAGGATGGATCCCGACCGTCGTCTCGACCTTGCCGAAGGCGATCGCTGGGATTGGATGCTGGCGAACATGGTGGCCGATCACCTCACCGATCGTCGGCACGTCGAACCCGACGCGCGTCTTCATGCGCAGCAGCTGCGCGGCGCCGAATGCGTGCTGCAGGGTGCCGGCGTAGACGCCGTTGATGATCGCTGCCGTGGAGAGGTGGCGCTCCACCGGACGCAGGTGGGGGCCGAATTGATGGTTGCCTACGCTGAAGAGCTCGTCCCGCGAATAGCCGATGTCGACGTGCTCGTCGACCGCGTTCGCCGACTTGGGAGCCGTCGTCAGGACCGCGTCGAGGCCGCCGCGCATGAAGAACACGACGAGATGCCGCGGCCGCACGGACGGCGGCGGTCCCTCCCGACGGGCCGTCGCAGGGGCCCTCGAGCCGCACCCGCCGAGCATCCGAAGTGTGGCGCTCGCGCCGAGGACGCCGAGCGCTCCCAACAAGTCACGGCGCGCGAATCGCACGGCCCTCACGCTGCGACGCTAGGACCGGCATCCTTGGCTGTCAATCTGCGAGTCGCGAGAGTAGGTAATGTATTAACAACGTTCGACTCGCGATCTCGCGAACGACGTCATATGTGGCGCGTCCGGCGATGTGCGCCGTCAGGTCGCGAACCGCTTGCGGTACTCGCCGGGCGTCATGCCGCTCCACCGGCGAAAGGCTCGCAGGAAGCTGGCAGTGTCCGCGTACCCGAGCTCGGCGGCGATGCTCTCGATCTTCGTGCCGGCGAACAGGAGGTCCGTGGCGCGCTCGCGCTTCGTCTCGTCGACGAGCTTGGAGAACGTCGTGCCCGCGTCGGCGAGGTGGCGCTTGAGACTGCGCGCCGACACCCCGAGCGCCTTCGCGACGCCGCGGAGCTGGCGGAACTGTCCGTCGCGCGTACGCATGGACTCGAGCACTCGCAGCACCCACCCATCGCGCTTGCCGAGCACCTGCAGCTCGCGCTCGCACTGCGCGATCACGAGCTGCACGGCGATCGGATCCGATGCGACGATCGGCTGGTCGAGCACCGCGCTTGGAAACACGATCCGATCCCGCGGACAACCGAACTGCACCACGCGCGCCTCGCCGAGCAATGGCCTCAGTCGTTGGTAGTAGCTCACCTCGGGGAAGCTCAGCTCGGCGCGCCCCGCGAGCGGACGTGCGGCGAGCTCGCTCGCCATGCGGGTGATTCCGACGAACGTCGACACCGTGATGAACTCGTGCAGCGCCGCGACCGCAGGATGCACGGTCAGCGTCATCGACGCTTCGTCGCCATGCTCCTCGAGCCGCCAGCTCGCGGGGACCAGGATGCGGCTGAAGCGCTCGATCAGCTGCATCGACTCGCGCATCGTCGCGGCGCTCATCGCCGCGAACCCGACGTAGCCGTGCATCGCGACGCGCATGCGCAGGCCCAGGAACAGCGGGAGCCCGGGCTCACCGGTCAGCTGCTCGGCGCGGCGCGCGATCTCGTGGAACGTGCGCGCCTCGACCCGTGCGCGCGGGCGGAGCAGATCTGCGCGGGACAGCGAGAACGGCGAGAGCAGCTCCTCCTCGGAGACCTGCCAGCGCGCGACGACGTCGACGAGCGCGAGCACGTAGGCCGACGCCAGTCCGCTGTCGGTAGAAGCTGGCATGACTTCACGGTAGCAAACCGACGGTGTGTGCAGACGGGGACAAGGTCCTGACGTTTTGGGCCGATCCTCGGGGCGAGCCTAGTGCCTCTGCAGCTCCGCGTGTATGCGTGTCGCGTGAGGAGCCGACTTCCCGTTCTCCGACGAGCGAGCTCACGCAACGTGCCATGGCGAGTGTGCACGAGATGTTCACCCTCTATCTGTGTGAAACATGGTCACTGTTAGGGAGGTCCTGGTGCCGGCGCAACCTATCGACGAGGTCATCCTCGCCGCCGTGACCGGTTCCGTCGAGCGTCTCCTGGCGCGGCGCGGGATCAGGACCGCGAGGCCCTCGTCGAGGAACCTCGAAGCCTTCGGCGCACACTGGAACCAGGCCAGGCGTGTGGTCGGGGACGCGCTCGCGCTCGAGGTCGCGGCCGACTTGCCGATCGGTGGACTCGGCCTCATGAGCTATACCCTGGTGAGTGCCGAGACGCTCGGCGACGCGCTGGACTCGCTGCGCTCGACGTTCCTCCCTCGCGTCGTCCGTGGGATGACGTTGCGCATCGCGCCGGTGTCGCGTGACTACGTCGACGTTTGCGTGCGGGCAGCCGATCCGATGCTGCAGCACGCCGAAGAGCTGGTGATCGCCGTGATCGCGCGCCACCTCGCGTTGCTCGAGCGCCCGGCGTTGCCGAGCGCCGTCTCGGTGCGTCGCTCCACGCCCTCGGAGCTGGCGCCATGGCGGCAGTTCTTTGGCGTCACGCCGCGGTTCGGCCAACGTGAGACATCGATGCGCCTCGACGCCACGCATCTGAGCACCCGCCTGCGCACCGCCGCGCCCGAGCTGCATCGCCTGATGAGCGATCTCGCCTCCGGCGCGGCGAGCGACTCGGTCGAGGGCAAGGTGCGAGCGTACGTGCGGGCCAACCTGTCGGCCGCGCTCGATGCCACTGCGATCGCGGACGCGCTCGAGACGACGCCGCGGACCCTGCAGCGCTGGCTCCTCGAGGAGCAAACGTCGCTCAGGAGCATCGTGCACGAGGTCCGCATCGCTGCGGCGCGCGAGATGCTCGAGCACAGCAGAGCATCGATCACCGAGATCGCCGAGACGCTCGGCTTCGCACGCTCCACCTCGTTCACGCGCGTGTTCGCTCTCGCAACAGGTGAATCACCGATGGCGTACCGGAAACGCGTGCGCTAAGCGGGCCACGATCAAAAAAAACTCCCATTCGGGCTCACTGGTGCGTGGGAGGGGGATGCGCCTCCTGTGCTCGCTCATCGTGATGTTCGTGCTCGCCGGCGCCGCGACCGGTGCGTCCGCGGGGCGCCCGGAGCCCGTGAATGCGGTGTGGGGAGACGCGAGCTTCGTCGCAGCGTTTGGGCGATCGCCACGCGCAGGCGACTACGATCAGCTGCGGATCCAGACCCACTTGGCGTTCGTCGAGCAGTGGCTGCGCGCACACGAGGAGCTCGCGATCGGTGCCGCGCAGCGCGCGCGTCGTCACGCCGCCTTGGATGCGCTGGCGCGCTACACCGCCCGGGGCGAGTTCCCGCGCCGAGGGGACGATGGGTATGGCGAGCGGCGACCACGGTTCATCGACGACCGCGGCGTGCACTGCGCCGTCGGGCAGCTGATCGCGGACTCAGGGGAGGAGGGACTCGCACGTGCGATCGCAGCGGAGTTCGAGTACGCGTACGTGCCCGACATCGAGCTGCCCGCGCTGCGGGCGTGGGCCGAGCACATGGGGTTCTCCGTGCGCGAGCTGGCGATGATCCAGCCGAGCTATCCGAGCAAGCCCACCGTCTCGGAGACGCATGACTTCGTGGTCGCGGCGGTCGATGTGGCGGCGCTCGAGTGCGCGCGCACGCTGCCAATGCCGGCGAAGCTCGCGCTCACGGTGACCGGCTTGCGCAACAAGTTCGACTACTACGCGTCATTCGCGCCGGTTCGCGACCCGTTCGGGCGCTGCGTCGTCGACAAGCTGTCGGCGTGGAGCGTGTCGCACGGGCGGTTCGCCGTGCAGTCCGAGAACACGAAGCTGCGGTTCCCGTTCTCGATCAAGGCGAAGCTCGGGACGGTGCAGGGGCTGCTGCAGCGA
>DATLHR010000609.1:0-4224 GCA_035539815.1 Kofleriaceae bacterium | reverse complement strand
ATCGAGATGAGATCGCCGAGGTGCAGGCGGCCGATCGGATCGGCCCACCCCGGCGCGAACACGATCAGGTCGCCGGGCCGGTAACGCTCGCGCACCACCTTCGCGGCGCTGGCCCAGGCGGCATCGCCGGGCACGCTGTCCGCAGCGCGGACGGTTGCGATGATCTCCCAGCCCGCGACGAGCACGAGGAGCACGGCCGGGATCAAGAAGTAAGGCCGTGGCGGAGCCGCGGGGGCCGCTTCGTCGGTAGATGCCACGAGACCGCGCTCAAACTACCACGCGACCACCAGTTGGGACTAACGTCCACCTCGTGCGTCTGTACGCGGTGTTATTCGCGCTCGGCCTCGTCGTCTACGGCGCGGTCGCGTGGGACCGCGTCGGCAAGCAGTCGCCGGCACCGCACTTCGTCTATCAGGCGGACGCCTGGCTGCACGGCTCGCTCGCGATCAAGCCGCCGCTCAAGGGCGACGACTGGGCGCGCGTCGAGACCGTGACGCTCGATGACGGCAGCTCGGTACGCGGCCGGCGCATGAAGACGCGCCCGATGTTCCGCACCGTCGACGGCACCGAGGTGCCGATGACGCGGGTGAAGGCGACCACCGGCAACACCTCGTACATGTCCTTTCCTCCGTTCCCGTCGGTGTTGATGCTGCCGGCGGCGGTGGTCTCCGGGCGCGGCGGCAACGACACGATCCCGACGTTGCTGCTCGCCGCGCTCGCGCTGCCGCTGATGATGCTCGTGCTGCGCCGGCTCGCCGAGGCGGGGCTGTCGACACGCACGGTGCGCGAGGATCTCTGGCTCGTGGCCACGCTCGCGTTCGGCTCGGTGATGTTCTTTTCGTCGGTGCAGGGCAAGGTGTGGTTCACCGCGCACGTCGTCGGCGTGGTGCTCGCGCTCGTCTATGCATGGGCGTCGATCGAGGCGCGGCGCCCGGTGATCGCCGGGCTCGCCCTCGGCGCGGCGGCGCTCACGCGCACGCCGATGGCGTTCATGTTCCCGCTGTTCGTGTTCGAGGCATGGCGCATGGCCTCGCGTGAAGTGGCGTCGCCCGAGGCCGGCGCCTCGAACAGCATGAACCTGCGCGCGGGCAAGCGCGCCGTGCGCAAGGCGATGCTGCGGCCGCTGGTGCGGTTCGCGATCCCGGTCGTCGCGTTCGCGATCGCTGGCATGATCTACAACTACGTCCGCTTCGGCTCGCCGACGGAGTTCGGCCACACGTACCTCGACGTCCGCCAGCAGGCGCAGATCGAGCAGTACGGGCTCGCGAGCTACAAGTACCTCTCGCGCAACCTCGCCGTCGCGTTCACGCTACTGCCCGAGCTGCTGCCGAAATCGCCGTACGTGCAGATCAGCGGCCACGGACTCGCGCTGTGGTGCACGACGCCGGTGCTGCTGTTCTTGCTGTGGCCGCGCGAGAAGAACGCGATCCATCGCGCGTTGTGGCTCACCGTCGCGGCGGTCGCGATCCCGACGCTGCTCTACCAGAACAGCGGCTGGTTCCAGTTCGGGTACCGGTTCAGCCTCGACTACATGGTGTTCCTGGTGATGCTGCTCGCCGTCGGCGGCCGTCCGCTGCGCCGGGTGGGCAAGACGCTGATCGTGGCAGGCATCGTGATCAACCTGTTCGGCGCGATCACGTTCGACCGCAAGTGGCAGTACTACCGCGGCGGCGGCAACGCGTACGACGTCGTCATCGCGCACTGAGCTCGCGTCGCCGAGCTCGGCAAGAAGACAGCGCATTTCACTTGTGAGTGAGCGCTCACTCCATTAGGGTGTCGCGCCATGTCCACCCCCAAGCGCGCCGCTCCGATGGCGCCGGAGGCACGTCGGGCGAGCATCATCGCGGCGACGCTGCCGCTGCTTCGCACGTACGGGCGGGGGGTGACGACGTCGCAGATCGCGCTGGCGGCCGGGGTCGCGGAGGGCACGCTGTTTCGCGCGTTCCCCGACAAGGACGCGCTGCTCGCGGCGGCGATCGCGAGCGCGTTCGATCCCGCGCCGACCGAGCGCGAGATCCGCGCGATCGATCCCGCGCTGCCGCTGCGCGCGAAGCTGATCGAGGCGGTGGAGATCCTGCAGCGCCGCACGGAGCGCGTGTGGCAGCTGATCACGGTGCTCGCGCTGCCCACCCCGCCGCCGCAGCGCGCGAAGGAGGGCCCGGCGCCGCTGCACGACGCGGCGCTCGGCAGTGCGCTCGAGGCGCTGTTCGAGCCGCACCGCGACGAGCTGCGCTGCGAGCCCGCGTTCGCGATGCGGCTGTTGCGCGCCGTCGCGTTCGCGGCGTCGCACCCGCGGCTCACCGAAGGGCCGCTGCTCACCCCGGGCGAGATCGTCGCGGTCCTGCTCGACGGCCTGCGCCCGCGCAGCGAAGAGGATTTTGAATCGGAGGTCGGCTGATGCTGTTGCGTCTCTTGCGCCGCTACCTGGCGCCCTACAAGCGCGGCATCGCGATCGTGATCCTGCTGCAGCTCGTCGGCACGATCGCATCGCTCTACCTCCCGAGCCTCAACGGCGACATCATCGACCGCGGTGTCGCGCGCGGCGACACCGGCTACATCCTGGTGATGGGCGCCGTGATGCTCGGCGTCGCGCTCGTCCAGATCGCCTGCTCGCTCGCGGCGGTGTACGTGGGCGCGAAGATCGCGATGGGCTACGGGCGCGACCTGCGCGGGGCGATCTTTCACCACGTCGGCCGGCTGTCCGCGCGCGAGGTCGGCACCTGGGGCGCGCCGTCGCTGATCACGCGCTCGACGAACGACGTGCAGCAGGTGCAGATGCTGGTGCTGATGGGGGTCACGATGCTCGTGATGGCGCCGATCATGTGCATCGGCGGCATCGTGATGGCGCTGCGCGAGGACGTGTCGCTGTCGCGGCTGCTGCTCGTGTGCATCCCGGTGCTCGCCGGCAGCATCGGCGTGATCGTCGGGCGCATGATCCCGCAGTTCCGCGCGATGCAGCCGCGCATCGACACGGTCAACCGCGTGCTGCGCGAGCAGATCATGGGCATGCGCGTCGTTCGCGCGTTCGTGCGCGAGCCCGTCGAGGCGACGCGGTTCGATGGCGCGAACGGCGAGCTGACGACGACCGCGCTGCGGGTCGGACGCCTGCAGGCCATCATGTGGCCGACGGTGATGCTCGTGTTCAACGCCTCGAGCGTCGCCGTGCTGTGGTTCGGCGCCCAGCGCGTCGCGGGCGGGTCGCTCGAGATCGGCGCGCTGATCGCGTACCTCAGCTACCTGATGCAGATCCTGGTCGCGGTGATGATGACGACGTTCATCTCCGTGATGGTGCCGCGCGCGTCGGTGTGCGCCGAGCGCATCCTCGAGGTGCTCGACACCGAGCCCGCGATCGCTGCCCCCGTGAACGCCGTGCTGCCGGCCGAGCGCACCGGCCTGGTCGAGCTGCGCGACGTCGAGTACCGCTATCCGGGCGCCGCGGCCCCGGTGCTCGCCGACATCTCGTTCACGGCGAGGCCCGGCGAGCTCACCGCGATCATCGGCGCGACCGGCGCGGGCAAGACCACGCTGCTCGAGCTCCTCCCGCGGCTGAGCGATCCGACCGCGGGCGCGGTGCTGATCGACGGCGTCGACGTGCGCGAGCGCGATCCGGAGGAGCTGTGGGCGCGGATCGGCGTGGTGCCGCAGCGCGCGTATCTGTTCTCCGGCACGGTCGCCAGCAACCTGCGGTTCGGCAACCCGGACGCGACCGATGACGAGCTGTGGGCCGCGCTCGAGATCGCGCAGGCCAAGGAGTTCGTCGCCGGGATGCCACAGGGCCTCGAGTCGCCGATCTCGCAAGGCGGCACGAACGTCTCCGGCGGGCAACGCCAGCGGCTCGCGATCGCACGCGCCCTGCTGCGCTCGCCGGGCGTGTTCCTGTTCGACGATGCGTTCTCCGCGCTCGACCTCGCGACCGAGGCCAAGCTGCGCTCGGCGCTTCGCGGGCACACCGCCAACGCCGCGGTGATCCTCGT
The DNA here is from genome assembly GCA_035539815.1 of Kofleriaceae bacterium. Classification (GTDB taxonomy): domain Bacteria; phylum Myxococcota_A; class Polyangia; order Haliangiales; family Haliangiaceae; genus JABFXX01. The sequence continues at coordinate 250 of DATLHR010000609.1, read as the reverse complement.
CGCGCAGCGCGTGGCGAGCATCGTCGACGCCGACCAGATCCTCGTCCTCGAGGGCGGACGCATCGTCGGTCGCGGCACGCACGCGGAGCTGCTCGCGTCGAACGCGACGTACGCGGAGATCGTGACCTCGCAGACCGAGGCGAAGGAGGCCGCATGAGCGCCGCGTCTTCCGCTCCCCCCGGCCGCCCTCGAGGACGAGGATCTGGTCGGCGTCGACGATGCTCGCCACGCGCTGCGCGACGAGGATCAC
>DATLHR010000608.1:0-3746 GCA_035539815.1 Kofleriaceae bacterium | reverse complement strand
GCCCGCGAGTGCGGCGGTCGCCACCGACACGAGCGCGGTCTTCGCCGCCAGCTTGGGGATCCGCCGCGAGGCGACGCCCGCCGCGGTGATCACGAGCAACAGGGTCGAGAGCAAGCAGCCGGCCCACGTGCCCATCCCGGTCCGCATCCACCGCTCGCTGCCGCCCGCCCACGAGAGGTCGGTGGGCCCGCAGTCACTGCCGAAACATCGTTTGGACCCATACGGTCCGATCTCGACGTCGAAGCTGCCGGAGATCGACCACCAGCGGCCGGCGATCGCTGCCACGGCGAACGCCGACGCGGCGACGAGAGCGAGACCGACGATCAGCCAGCGATGCTTCACGGCGCGCGCATCATGTGGGTCGACCTCCGACGGCGCAAGCCCTGGCAGATGCTTACAGCAGCAACAAATTTGGCTTGCCTACATTGAACCCTCGCCGGAACGAAGGAACCCTGGCGATCCTTTGCCGCTCGTCCGTGGACTTCTGATCGCCGCCCCGCTGCTCGTCCTCGCCGGCGATGCGCCGGCGCGTACCTTCGAAGGATCGCCGAGCACGTCGTCCGAGACCGCGCAGCCCGCGAGCCTGCTGGTGCGGGTCAAGCTCGGCGTCCGCGACCTGTTCGCCGACACCCTGGGCCGTCTGTCCACGCTCGCGCCGGCCGCCTGGCACGTGCCCGATCTGACGGTGCTCACGACGCAGCCGCTGGGTGACTCGCCGTCGACCTGGGCGACCTCGGGCTTCGGCTGGCGCGAGGACCCGATCCGCAAGCGCCGCAAGTGGCACAGCGGCGCCGACGTCCGCGCCAAGCGCGGCACGCCCGTCTCGGTGGCGGGCGATGGCGTCGTCGTATTCGCCGGACGCCAGGGCGGCTACGGCAACGTGGTCTATGTCGATCACGGCGGCGGCGTGATCACGCGCTACGGCCACCTGAGCCGGATCTTCGTCAAGAAGCACGCCTCGCTCGTCGCGGGCCAGGAGCTCGGGCGCGTCGGCTCGACGGGTCGCGCCACCGGGCCGCACCTTCACTTCGAAGTGCGCGTCGATGGACGCCCGGTCGATCCCGGCACCGCGATGACGGTCGGCGCGATCCAGCGCGAGTCGCCGGAGACCGGCGTGCTCGCCGCGTTCGCGCTGTCGCCCGAGCTGCAAGCGCTGTCGGAGTCGGAGCTCGACCCGCCGCGCACGCGCGTCGCCAAGGCCAAGGGCACGCGCCCCGAGCGCAAGGGCCGCACCCGCATCATTCGCCCGGTCTCGTAGACCGAGGGCGAATAGATGCCATAGTAGCGCCCCGGTGGCTACGAGGCAGGACCAGCTCGCAGGCCGATACGTCGCGTGGCTTCGTCGACGCGCGCTCGCGATCATCGCGGCGCACGTGGTGCTGCTCGGCCTCGGGCTCTATCTCGTCATCTTCCACCTGCCGCTGCGCGCGGACTTCTCGTACTTGCTGCCGCAGGACGCGCCGGCGGTCCGCGACCTGCGCAAGCTCGAGGCGCGGGTCAAGGCCGTCGACACGGTGCTCGTCGTCGTCGAGGCGCAGACACCCGACGCGCGCGCCGCGACCGTCAAGCTGCTCGCCGATGGGTTCCGGCAGCTGCCGGCGGCGCTCGTGGAGCACGTCACGACCGATCAGATCGAGCTGCGGCAGTACCTCGAGACCAACCAGCACCTGCTGGTGCCGCTCGACGACCTGAAGCGCGCCCACGACGCGCTGGACGCGAGGATCAAGCGTGCGAAGGCCGAGGCCAACCCGCTGTTCATCAACATCGATGACGAGCCGGACCCGAAGGAGGTCGAGCGCGAGCGCGCCCAGCTCGAGGAGCTGCGCGCGAAGCGACGCGACGCGCAGGACAAGCTCGCGCGGCTGTCGGGCGTCAGCGCCGACGGCAAGGTCGCGATCATCCAGCTGCGCACCGCGTTCCGCGCGACGGACGCCGGCCGTGGCGAGCAGCTGATCGCCGCGCTCGAAGGTGTCACGTCGCGCGTGCTCGCCACGAATCCAGGCGTGAAGGTCGGCTTCACGGGCAGCGTGATCACCGCGGTCGCGGAGCACGACGCGATCGCCAAGGGCATGCTGATGTCGAGCCTGATCACGGGCGCGCTGGTCGCGCTCGTGCTCGCGCTCTACTTCCGCAGCGCGACGCTGCTCGCGCTCCTCGTCGGCACGTTGATCGCCTCGACCGTGATGGCGTTCGGCGCCTCCGCGATCACCGTCGGTCATCTCAACGCGGCGACCGCGTTCCTCGGCGCGATCATCGCGGGCAACGGCGTCAACTACGGCATCCTCTTGATCGCGCGCTTCATCGAGGAGCGGCGGCGCCGCGATACAGACGCGGCGATGGCGACCGCGATCGCGGGGACGCTACGCCCGACGGCGATCGCCTCGCTCGGCGCCGCGATCGCGTATGGCTCGCTCGCCGCGACCAGCTTCAAGGGATTCGCCGATTTCGCGGTGATCGGCGCGTTGGGCATGGTGATGTTGTGGGGCGCGACGTACCTGCTGCTGCCCGCACTCGTGCTGCGGTTCGGTCGCTCGACCCGGACCTACCAGGGAGAGCCGCTCGTCGGCCGCACGCTCGTGCGCCTCCTGGGCTTCCGCCGCTCGGGCGTCGTGATCGCGGTGGCGATCGCGGGGACGATCGGTGCCTCGGTGATCGTCGCGCGCTACATCGCAGCGGATCCGTTCGAATACGACATCAAGAAGCTGCGCTCCGAGGGAGCCGATGCAGTGCTCGCGCGCAGCTGGATGAGCGTCTCGGATCGCAACTTCGGGCGCGGCATCGCGGGACGCACGGTGATCGCCGCCGACCGCCTCGATCAGGTGCCGCAGATCGTCGATGCACTGCGCGGCGCGAACAAGGGGCTGCCGGTGGAGAAGCAGACCATCGGCGACGTATGGTCGATCCTCTCGTTCGTCCCGCCGGACCAGGATCAAAAGCTCGCCGTGCTCGCCGAGCTGCGCCGCATGATCGACGAGGCGGCTCCCGATCTGGAGGAGAAGGATCGCGCGGAGCTGCTCGAGCTGCGCCCGCCCGACGACCTGAAGCGCGTCAGCATCGAGACGCTGCCGCCGAGCCTGCGCGAGCGGTTCACCGAGAAGGACGGCCGCGTCGGCTTCTTGATCGAGATCCGCCCCGCCAACCAGCTCGACGAGTGGGACGGCCGCGATCTGATCCGCTTCGCCACGGCCGTGCGCGAGCTGAAGCTCGCCGATGGCGAGCGCATCACCACGTCGGGCACCAGCGTGATCTTCGCGGACATCGTGCAGTCGATCGAGCGCGACGGGCCGGTGGTCACCGCGATCGCCGCGGTGGGCTTGATCGTGATGGTGATCCTGCTCGTCGGCTTCACGCGGCGGGCGCTCGCGGTGCTCGCGGGTACGGCCGCCGGTTCGCTGCTGATGGTCGCGGTGTGCGCGCTGCTCGACCTCCGCGTCAACTTCCTCGACTTCGTCGCCCTGCCGATCACGCTCGGCCTCGGCATCGACTACGCGATCAACGTCGCGCATCGCCATGACGAGGACGCGTTCCCCGATCCGATCGAGACGCTGCAGACGAGCGGCAGCGCCGTGTTCCTGTGCTCGCTTACCACGATCATCGGCTACGGCTCGCTGCTGGTCAGCGACAACCTCGCGATCCGCGGGTTCGGCACGGCGTCCCTCATCGGCGAGGTCGCGTGTGTCCTGACGGCCCTGGTGCTCGTCCCGGCCATCGTTGCCGTCGGGCGCGGTCGGTCGGCGGGATAGGAC
>DATLHR010000607.1:0-3771 GCA_035539815.1 Kofleriaceae bacterium | reverse complement strand
GGGCATCGTGCGTCACCGCGGCAAGATCGAATCGACGATCAACAACGCGCAGCGCGCGCTCGAGCTCGTCGACGAGATGGGCTCGCTCGCGAAGTACGCGTGGAGCTTCGTGCCGCCGCCGGAGGAGCGCCCGCGCAAGCTCACGCGAGAGGCGCTCGGCGCACTGGGCAAGACGCCGACGTCGGTGCGGCTCTCGAAGGATCTCAAGCGGCGCGGCTGGACGTTCGTCGGGCCGACGACCGTGTACGCGTTCATGCAGGCGATGGGGCTCGTCAACGATCACATCGAGGGATGCGTGATCCGGCCGCTCGCAGAGCGCGCGCGCAGGCCCAGTCCCGTCAAGTAGTTGCGCGTCGCTGTCCACCGGCCCGGGGGCTCGCGCATCCAGGGGCCATGGACTCACGCGCGAGTGTGCCGTTCTCGGTCCCACGCCGAGCCGCGCTGTTCGCGGAGGACCCCGTGGCGAGCCTGCGCGGGCTCGCGACGCTGACGGATCCGGAGGATGGCGTTGCGGCGGTCGTCGATCTCGCCGTGATCGGCGCGCGCGGCGACGGGAAGACGCAGTTCATCGTGCACGCCGCGCGCGCGCTGCACGCGCATGCTCCCGCGCTGAGCGGCGCCGAGCAGCGGCTCAACGAGGACGTGATGCGCCTCGTCCTCGATCCCCGCGCGCCGCGACCGGAAGCGACGCCGCCCGGCGTGGTGCCACACGTCACGTTTCGCGTGCGGATGGGCGGCATCCTCGAGCGCGTCGGTGCAGCGCGCGCGTTTCGCCTCGCATGTAGCGCAGGCCGGATCGTGGGCATGGTGACCGTCGCGGCGGCGATGATCGTGTGCGGGATCGCGGCGGGGATCGCCGGGGCAGCAGCGGGCAGTGTGCTGCTGATCGGCGCCGGTGCGATCGTGGGCGCGAGTGCGGCGATCGTGGCGCGCCGTCGGATCGATCGCCTCGCCGATATCGAGGTCGTGTTCTGGGACATCGCCGGCGAGCAGGTCTACTCGGCGGAGGCCGCCGCCTACCACACGCTCCTCGGACGCCTCGTCGACGCGCGCCGGCGGCGGGCCGAGGCGATGGGGCGCAGCTACGCGTTCGTGCCGATCCTGGTCTGCAACCCGCTCGCGCTCGGGACAGGCGTCGAAGGCAGCCCGTATGAACGGCTACGAGAGCTGTTGCCGGTGTTCGCCGCGCTCGATCGCAACGCGCCGCGCGCGCTGATCGCGATCAATCGCTGGTCCGTCGTCGATTCGATCTGCGAGCGCGGCGCACTGCGGGACGAGGCGGTCTCGGTGATCGTGCGCGCGCGCGGCGACGAGCTCGCGCCGCCGGTCGTGGTCGCGCGCGAGCAAGTGCGCGCGCACTGCCTCGACGTCGAGGACGGCCGCAAGCAGGGCGTGCGCATCACGTATCTTCGCTACGACACGGCCATCCGCTCGTCGGTCGAGGTCGATCGCGCGGGTGGCACGATCAGCTACGAGTTCGACGACGGCCCGAGCGCGTTCACCGGCGATGCGGGCCGTCAGTTCCTCGACTGGGTCGTCTCGCTCGCAGCGTGGCAGCCCGCGCGGGCAGTCGAGCCGCAGGCCGTCGTCGCCAGCGAGCCGGTCGCCGCGCCGGTGTCGCACGTCATCGAGCCTCCGCCCGAGAGCCGCTACGCGCCGCCGCAGATCTGGGCGCGGCCGCGCGATCTGGAGCATCGATGATCCGGCACGCGTGGCTGCAGAAGCATCCGACCCGGAGCGCAGCGGGCAGCGAGTTTCACTGGCATCCGGCCGACGGAGATCGCGAGCTGCGCGCGGGGCTCGTCGAGCGCGCACGCGGCGTCGAGCCACCGGCCGTCGTGTGGGAGCTCGCGCCGGGGCGCGTCGCGTGGGCGCAGGTGTTCGCCGCGACGGCGCCACGCGATCGCCGCCGCTACACCGGCATGGTGCTCACGATCGTCGAGCGAACCGGTGCGCCTGTCGGCGAGTTGCTCGCGCAGCTCGCGGTGCCCGCCGCCGCGCCGTGGAGCGAGGACACCGAAGCGAGGATGCAGGTGCTCGCACGAGGCGCACGTCCGTCGCCCGAGGACGTGCTCGCGGCAGCCTATGCGCTCGCACTCGTTCCTCCCGGCGACCTCGCGGCACTCGCGCGTTCGCTGCTCGCCGACGGTGGGGCAGCGCGCGCCCACGTGGGCGCCGATGCGTTCGCCTCGCTTCCCGCGGCGGTGATGGCACTCGAGCGCCGCCTGCCGTCGTCGAGACAGTCGCGCGTGCGGCGCGGTGTGTGGCTGGCCGGTACCTCAGGTGCGAAGCGAGAGGATCATGTCGCGCAGCTCCTCGCCCGCGCATGCATCGAGCCGAGCTCGCGCGCAGGGCAGGGCTGGCGCTTGCTCTGCGAGCTCGCGGAGGCGCGGAGCTGCAGCGTGGACGAGGTTGGCGGGTGGCACGCGGCACACGACTCCGAAGCCGTGCGATCTGCGGCCCTGCGTGCGAGCGGCTCGCCGTCCTCCGCGCTCGGTGCGAACCCCGCGGCTGACGGCGTGACGAGCTTCGTTGCGGCGCTGCACGGATGGGGGCGCGGCCGCCTCGACGGTACGGCGCCCGCGGACCAGCTTGCCGCCCGGTTCGCCGACGCGCTCGCGCTCCGCGTGCTCGCGAGCCTCGCCGCTGATCGCGACCCGACGCCGCACGTCGCCGCCGCGCGCTGGCACGCGCTGCTCCCCGCCGCTCGACGCACGCTGCTGTTCGATACCTGCGCGCTGCGGTGCCCCGCCATGCGCGCGGTCGTGGGAGGGGTGCATGCGTGAAGCTCGCCAGCGCTCCGAGGCTGTCCTCGACGACGTGAGCGCCGACCTCGGCGAGGTGCTGCGCCACGCCGACGCGCTGCTCGCCGAGTGGTCGGCGTTCGGCGCATCGGTCAAGGCGCAGGTCGAGCGCGAGGCGAACGCGATCGGCGCCACCGTCGCGAGCTCCGTTGATGGCGCGGTCGCACGTGCCGTCGCCGCCGGTGTCGATCGCGCCGTGCCCGAGCAGCTGACCGCACGGATGGCCTCACTCACCGCGGAGCTCACGAAGCTCGAGCACCGCGCACGCACCGCCGCGCGCGCGATCTCCGACGAGCGCACGCACGACCGCCGGTTGCTCGGTGTGCTGGTGCTCGGTGTGCTCGTCGCGAACGCACTGCTGGTCGTGCTGCTGCTGCGGCAGCGACGCGTGGCTGCCGCGCCGGCCCCGGAGGCGACGCGGATCGAGATCGATCCGCTGACAACGTCGTCGGAGGCTCCATCGATCATGCCGAGCACCGCGGCTGCGGACGCCGGCGGCGTGGATCCGAACGCGTCAGACAGCGCGCGCCCCAACACCAGCGCGCCAGCAGCGGCGCGGGCGACGTCCGCACCTCCGAGCGCCGAACCGACGAGACCGTCGACCGCCGCGCCGGCGACAGCGCCGGCCGCGTCCACGCGCAAGGCGCCACATTCCTCGCCGGGCACGACGAATGCTCGGGAGAAGCCAGCCGCAAAACCCATGCTTCCGCCCCGGAGGGATTAGTGATGAAAAGGGTCCAACGGGACGAGCGTGCATGAACAGGGGGGCGTGATGGCGATCGTGCTGTGGTTCCTCGCGCTCGGCGGGTTCGTCGTCGCGACAGTGATCGCATCGAGCCGAGGGAGGAGTGCGCCGGCCGATATCGTCGGGCGTCGCGTGATCGCGACGGTCGCGATCGCATATGCGGCGATCGTGATCGCGGCCGGCTGGACGTGGGGTGGGGCGACGGCCTCGGAAGGGCGTGCG
>DATLHR010000606.1:0-4636 GCA_035539815.1 Kofleriaceae bacterium | reverse complement strand
CGGCGGTCGGGCGACGCACGTGGGGCCCGCAGCGTCAGGGCTCCCACGATCCGACGTCGGCGTCCTGCCCGGTGCCTCCCGGCGCGCCGTCGGCGCCGGTGCTGTAGACGTCGATCTCGCCCTTCACGCCGGGATTGAGGTAGACGTAGGCGTGGCCCCACGGGTCCTGCGGCAGCTTCTCGAGGTAGCCGCCGGGCTTCCAGTTGCCCGGTACGGGCGGCAGCTCGGGCCTGGCGACCAGCGCGGTCAGGCCCTGCTCGCCGGTCGGGTAGCGCTGGTTGTCGAGTCGGTAGAGCTTGAGCGCGCCGACATCGCGGCGATGCGCCGCGCCTCGTCGGGCCGGTCGAGCACGCGCGGCACCACCAGCGCCGCCAGCACGCCGAGGATCACGATGACCACCATGATCTCGATCAGCGTGAAGCCGCGCGGACGCGTCGCGAGCGATCGCATGCGCCGATTATAATCGCCGGGCTTCCCGCCGCGACGATCGCCGCCTTCGCATGCCCGGCTTCTCCTTCCTCCGCTACCTCCTGCGCACCGCGTTCTCGCTCGCGGTGGTGCTCGCCGTCGCGGCGGCGGCGCTGTGGTGGTGGCTCGACCGGCCGCTCGCGTTCCCGGCCTCGCCTTACCCGCTCGAGGTCCGCTCGGGCGTGAGCCTCGCCTCGGTCGCGCGCAAGCTCGCCGACGACGGCGTGATCGCGCACCCATGGTTGCTTACCGGGCTTGCGCGAGCCCGTGGCGTCGACCGCTCGATCAAGGCCGGCCAGTACGAGTTCGAGGGCAAGCTCGACCTCGCCGGCCTGCTCGCGCGACTGACGGCGGGGGACGTGACGCAGTCGGCGATCACCTTCGTCGAAGGGTCGACTGCCGCCGAGCTCCTGCGCCGGCTCGCGAGCGAGCCGACGGTCGGCCACGGCCTCGCGGGGCGCTCGCAGGCGGAAATCGCCGCCGTGCTCGCGATCGACGCGCCGTCGCTCGAAGGCCAGTTCTTCCCGGACACCTATTTCTACGCGGCCGGCAGCGCGGATCGCACGGTGCTCGCCCGCGCGCATCGCACGCTCAAGGAGCGGCTCGACGCCGCGTGGACGCGCCGCGCGCCCGACCTCCCGTTCGCCACGCCATACGAGGCGCTGATCCTCGCGTCGATCGTCGAGAAGGAGACCGGGCGGCCGGCCGACCGCCCGATGATCGCCTCGGTGTTCGTGAACCGCCTGAAGCGCGGCATGCGCCTGCAGACCGACCCCACGGTGATCTACGGCCTGGGCGACGCGTTCGACGGCAACCTGCGCAAGCGAGACCTCGAGACCGACACGCCGTACAACACCTACACGCGCGACGGGCTGCCGCCCACGCCGATCGCGCTGCCGTCGCAGGCGGCGCTCGACGCGGTCGTCGACCCGCCGGCGTCCCCGTACCTGTACTTCGTCGCCCGCGGCGACGGCACGAGCGAGTTCTCGGCCACGCTCGCCGATCACAATCGCGCCGTGGCCAAATACCAGAAAGCCCCGAAATGACCTCGCCGCGCCCGCGCTTCATCACGCTGGAGGGCGTCGACGGCGCCGGCAAGAGCACGCACGTCGCGTTCCTGGCCGAGCGCATCCGCGCCGCCGGCCACATCGTGGTCACCACGCGCGAGCCGGGCGGCACCGCGCTCGGCGAGACGCTGCGCGAGCTGGTGCTGTGCGCGCCGATGTGCCACGACACCGAGACGCTGCTCATGTTCGCCGCGCGGCGCGAGCACCTCGAGTGCGTGATCCGTCCGGCGCTCTCGCGCGGCGACTGGGTGCTGTGCGACCGCTACACCGACGCGACCTGGGCCTACCAGGGCGGCGGGCACGGCGTCAGCGGCGCGCTGATCGGGGCGCTGGAGCGGCACGTGCACGACGACTGCCGTCCCGACCTCACGATCCTGTTCGACGTGCCGCCGCGCGTGTCGCGCGAACGCCTCGAGCGCGCGCAAAGCCACGGCCGCTCTCTCGACAAGTTCGAGCGCGAGGACGCGTCGTTCACCGAGCGCGTGCGCGCGGTGTACCTCGAGCGCGCGCGCGCCGAGCCGAAGCGCTTCCGCATCGTCGATTCGTCGCGCCCGCAGGACAGCGTGCGCGACGAGCTCGCGCGCCTCGTCGCCGACGCATGAGCGACGACACCGACCTGCCGGCGTCGCCGCCGTGGAGCGCGCCGCTGCCCTGGCAGGGCGCGTGGCTTTCGCGCGTGCTCGCCGGGCGCGATCGCGCGCACCACGCGCTGCTGGTCACCGGCCGGGGAGGGATCGGCAAGTCGGTGCTCGCGATGAACCTCGCGCAAGGGCTCCTGTGCGAGGCGCCGCGCGACGACGCCCTCGCGTGCGGCCGTTGCGCGGGTTGCACGTACGTCGCCGCCGGCACGCATCCGGACCTGCGCGTGCTCGACCTCGTCGACACCGACGACGACGGCGAGCCCAAGGCGGTCCAGGAGATCGGCATCAAGCGCGTGCGCGCGCTGATCGAGATGCTCGAGGTGACTGCGCACCGTGCGGGACGCCGCGTCGGCGTCGTCGTGCCGGCCGAGCGGCTGACGACCGAGGCGTCCAACGCGCTGTTGAAGACGCTGGAAGAGCCTCCCGCCGGCACCACGCTGATCCTGGTCGCGCACCAGCCCGGGCGCTTGCTGCGCACCGTGACGAGCCGATGCCAGCGCCTGCCCGCACCCGTGCCGACACCCGCGGAAGCGATCGCCTGGTTGGCGGCGCAGCGGGTGGCCGACGCGCCCGGCGCGCTCGCCGAAGCGGGCGGGGCGCCCCTCGCCGCGCTCGGGCTGGCCGAGCCCGAGGGCCGCGCCGAGCGCAAGGCATGGTTCGACGCGCTCGCGCATCCGGAGCGGCTCGCGCCGATGGCGCTCGGCGCGAGGATCGACGCCGCCGGCAAGGACGAGCGCAAGCCGCGACTCGCCGCGGGGCTCGACGCGCTCGTCGCATGGACCGCCGACCTCACCCGCGTCGCGGCCGGCGGGCGCGCGTCCCGGTTGCCGTCGTACGAGCCGGCACTGGCCGCGCTGGCGCCGCGGGTGGCGAGGATCGGCCTTTGCCGCTATCATCGTTCGGTGCTGTTCCAACGCGCCCATCTCGCGCATCCGCTGCAGCCCCGCCTCGTCGCGGAAGCGCTGCTGGCCGACTATCGCGCGCTGTTCGCCTGACCATGGCCGAGCCCAAAGCCCCGTTGGCCGCGGCACCGCGACCGGGCGTGCTGTCCCTCAACATCCGCGAGAAGGCCGCGCTCTACGCGGCCTACATGCCGTTCCTCAAGGGCGGCGGCATCTTCATCCCGACGTCGCGCTCGTACACGCTCGGCGAGGAAGTATTCATGCTGCTCTCGCTGATGGACGACCCCAACCGCATCGCCGTGCAGGGCAAGGTCGTCTGGATCACGCCCGAGGGCGTGCAGGGCAGCCGCACGCAGGGCATCGGCGTGCAGTTCACGCTCGACGAGACCGGAGCGTCGGCGCGCGCCACCATCGAGAAGATCCTCGGCGAGTCGCTGGCGTCGTCGCGGCAGACGCATACGCTGTAGCAGGGATCAGGCATCAGGGATCAGGCATCAGTCGATGCGGGCGCTGCGCCCTGCGCTGCGCCACTGATTCCTGATCCCTGATGCCTGATCCCTGGATGTTCGTCGACTCCCACTGTCACCTCGACTTCCCCGAGCTTTCCGCCGACCTGCCGGCGAAGCTCGAGGCGATGCGAGCGGCGCAGGTGACGCACGCGCTGTGCATCTCGGTCGACCTGCCCGACTGGCCGCGCGTCCACGCGCTCGCCCTGGCGCACGACAACCTCTACGCGACCGCGGGCACGCATCCCGACTATCCGGACACGCTCGAGCCGACGGTCGGCACGCTAGTCGACCTGGCGGCGCGGCCGAAGGTGGTCGCGATCGGCGAGACCGGGCTCGACTACTACCGGCTCTCCGGGGACCTCGACTGGCAACGCGAGCGCTTCCGCACGCACATCCGCGCGGCCCGCGAATGCGCCAAGCCGCTGGTCATCCACACGCGCGCGGCCGCGGACGACACGCTCGCCATCATGCGCGAGGAGCGCGCGGCCGAGGCGGGCGGCGTGATGCACTGCTTCACCGAGTCGTGGGAGGTCGCCGCCGCGGCAATCGACCTGGGCTTTCACATCTCCTTCTCCGGCATCGTGTCGTTCCGCAACGCGACCGCGCTGCACGAGGTCGCGCGGCGCGTGCCGCTCGAGCGGATGCTGATCGAGACCGACAGTCCCTACCTCGCGCCGGTGCCGCACCGAGGCAAGCCCAACGAGCCGGCGTGGGTGGTGCACGTCGCCGAGGCGATCGCCCGGCTGCGCGGCACCGACGTCGCGAGCGTGGCGCGCGCAACTTCCGCCAATTTCTTCGGTCTGTTCGGGATCGACCCCGGACCCGAACCGATAGCAGCCGATGCGACCTGACCTGCGACCCTTCCTGGCCGTCCTCGCCCTGGCGTGGACGCTGCCGCTCGCCGCGCAGAACCTGCTCGCCGATTTCTTCATCGCCGCCACCAACGACCGCGCTGCGGAGGTGCGCGCCCTGCTCGCGCGCGGCATCGATCCGAACAGCGTCGACGCGATGAGCGCCGTGTCGCCGATCGCGTCGACGCTGTTCGGATC
>DATLHR010000605.1:0-3757 GCA_035539815.1 Kofleriaceae bacterium | reverse complement strand
GCACCTGCAACACCCACCAAGCCACTGCGGAGGTGCCGTGATGCTTAGGAAGCTCTCGCTCTGGGTCTGGTCCCCCGGCCCCTGTGAATACGCCATCCGCGATGTCGCTCGCGAGCTTCGCGTCAGCGAGTACGCGCGTCTGCGCGCCGAGCTCGATCGGCTGGTGGCCGCGGCCTACGCGCGCCGGAGCTTCGACGCGTGAGCCCGTATCGCACGAACGCGGCTGTTGAGCCGATCCCGCAGCGGCGGCGCTTCCGCGAGCTGTGGTTCGTCCACTTCTTCGCGTACCTCACCATCTCTATCGCGCACGGGCTGCAGATCGGCGCGGGCTGGCCACTCGGCATGCTCTACAGTATTTCAGCCTCGCTCACGCTCGCGGGCGCGATGTACTGGTCGTACCGCGTCGGGAAGGAGGCCGCGTGACCCTCCGCCTCTCCATCCTGCGCGCCCTCGAGCGTTGCTCGTCGGCAGCGCTCGACAATGACGAAGAGCGCGACGTGGTCGCTGACGCGGTGCTCGCTGAACTGCGCATGCACCCTGACGCGCACCTCATCCGCAGCGTCTTCACGAACGCGCCCACCGGCGGCGGAAAGCTGATCGTGATGCGCACGATCGGCGGCAAGCGCGAGAGTCTCGTGCTCAGCGCCGCCGCTCGCCTCGCGCAGTGCGACGAGGTGACGCCGTGATCGCCGCCGAAGGCACGGAGCACCGCCGCAACGCGCGCATGGAGCTGTTCGAGTCCGCCCGCGACTCGCGGCGCCTTGGTCGCGAATACTGGCAGTGGCTCGACTTCGACGCTGCGCAGTGGGCGCTCGATGCCGCTTCTCAGCGTGACGTGAACGCAGTCATCGCGTTCGTGTGGGGTGTCGAATGACGCGCCTTCAAACGACCGTCGTGCAGCTCGAGGAGGACATGGTCCGCGTGCTCGACGAGGTCGCCGCTGACCTCGACGTGAGCCGCAGCCACGTTGTGCGCCGTCTGCTTGAGGAGCCGCTGCGTGCGCGCTGCCTCTGGCCACGACCCCCTGGCGCGCACCCGGCCAGCCCCGACAACGACAGCACCGTCCATCCCCCCAGCGCCACTGCCGCAGCGGGACTGTCGTCGACGGGCGAACAGGGTGCACCTATCTCCGCGCCGGCCTGCGAACCGGACGCCGCCTCCCCCCATCGCGCGCCTCCGCAGGCCGGCGCGGTCCCTGACGAGCTGCGGCGATATCCGCGCTCGCATCCGTTCAATCGACGCGCCTCCGCCAAGCGAGACCCTTCGCTGCGTGATGCCGGAGGGAACCGGAAGTGAGGCACGGGAAAGCCGCTTCGGGGAAGTGGGGCATCGCTCGCGGACGGGCCGCGGAGGAGCGGTGTCTTCTGCGCGCGCGCGACGTCGTGGCGGCTCTGCCGTGGGCCACCGGCTGCCGCAAGGCGCATGGCGAAGAAGACTGGCTCGGCATCGACATCGTAGTGGAGTCAGACGTCGGCCAGCTCTGGATTCAGGTGAAGTCGAGCAAGCGTGGCGCGCGGCGTGGTCGTGCCCGCTACGAGATGCGCGGCATCGACGTCGTGGTGGTGAACGAGACGCGGTCTGACTGGCAGGTTGAGAGCGACATCGTGGCAGCTCTCGCCGCACAGCGGGCGCTCCGTCAGTCGCAGCGGAGGGCGTCGTGACCTGCCCATTCCGCGATTGTCCTGGCTGCGGTGTGCAGCAGTGCATGCGCTGCCAGCGCTCCATGTGCCGCCACGCTTTGAGGCGTGGCGTGTGCGGTAGTTGCGAGCGCGAGCACGGTTTGCTCCTGCGCCGGAAACGCGGAGAGAAGTCGTGAACGTCAACTGGGACGACCCCTTCTGGTCGAAGTGCTGCCCCGAGGCGCTGAGCGGCTGTTGGCTGTGGCACGGGACGGAGTTTGCGCGTGGTTATGGCCAGTTCTGGAACGGATCGAGACGCGTCCAGGCCCACCGGCACGCGTATGAACTGGTGAACGGGCCCATCCCTTCGGGAATGTTCATCTGCCACCGCTGCGACGTTCCCTCGTGCGTGAATCCGGACCATCTGTTTTTAGGATCGCACGCCGACAACATGCAGGACATGACCCGCAAAGGGCGTGGCCGTGTCCCACATGTTCGCGGCGAGCGGCACGGAGCGTCGAAGCTTACCGACGCGCAACGCGCAGAGATGCGTGCGCGTAGGGCGAAAGGCGCTTCCGGGCGCGATCTGGGGCGCGCGTTTGGCGTAAGCGCGAGCCAGGCCCTGCGCGTAGTAGATGGGGTCAAGCCGCGCGGATGGCAGTCGCCAGCCTCTCATACGCGACTGACGGCAGACCGTGTTCGCGATGCGCGCCTGAGACGCGCTGCCGGCGAGACGCTGGCGTCTATCGCGCGTGAGATGGGCGTCTCTTATCAGACGCTCTCGGTTGCCATCGCCGGCCGCACGTGGAGGCATGTCCGATGATTAGCGCGCTGCGCGACCAGCTTTGCGGTGCATGCGCGCGAGACCTCGGTGTCGTCGTGCGCCGGAAGCGGGGGAAGGCGTGAGCCGCTATCCGCACCGAGCGCATCTCTGGCAGCGCGGCGTGTGCCTTCGATGCGCGATGCGCGTGCACTGGGAGGGCGCGAAGCACTCTTGCGAGGGGACTCGCACCGAGGCCGAGCGGTACGCGCTCGATCGCCCGAATGAGCTGGCGAGGCAGGCGCGTAAGCGCGCCGCGAAAAAGCGTCGAGCCCACGCGGCTGCAACCGCTGGGCTCGTGACCGGACCTGAACAGGAGGCCCGATGCACGAGATCGTAGCTGAAGACCCGCTGTACGCCAACGTCGACGACTACCGCATCGCGAACGCGCTGATTTCGCTGCGCGGCGCGCTCGAGCACGAGCTCGTCCGTCACTCGTGGCTCTCGCAGTCCGCCATCATGCCGGCCGTCGTCTTCGCGGGCGCGAACGTGCGAGCGATCGCCATCGCGTGCGATGGGCGCTGGGGCGACATCGACGCGTGTCGCGGCGTGCTCTCGCCCGAGCTCTATCGCGAGCTGCTCCGCATCGTCGCTGACCCGCCGACGCGCGGCCTCGACTGGACGATGCGCGCGCTCTCGCTGTGCCTGAACACGCCCGTCCGCTCGACTGACGCCGCCGTCGAGTCGCTGCTCGTGGCGAAGCAACAGCGGAAGCCGGGAGGGCGCCGCCGTGCTGCATGAGCGTCCCCTGCGCCCGTACCAGGCCGAGGCGGTGGCGGCCATCGAGCGCGACTGGGAACGCCATCGCAGCACGCTACTCGTCCTCGCGACGGGCCTCGGGAAGACTCGCACCGCTGCCGAGGTCGCTCGGCGCGCGCGGGCCCGTGGCCGCGTCCTGTGGCTGGCACATCGCGAAGAACTGCTCCAGCAGGCTGCCGAGGCGATGCGGTCGAACGCAGGGCTCTCGACGGAGCTCGAGCGGGCGGAGAGCAAAGCCGTCGTCCACGAGCTCATGGGCGGCGCTGACGTCGTCGTCGCAAGCGTCGCCACCATGCACGCTGCGCGACTCAAGCGCTGGCCCGCTGACTCGTTCGGAACGGTCATCGTCGACGAGGCGCACCACGCGACTGCGCGCGGCTACCTCGGCGTCCTCGAGCACTTCTCCAGCGCGAAGGTGCTCGGCCTCACGGCGACGCCGGACCGCTCCGACAAGATCGGGCTGCACAACGTCTTCGAGTCGTGCGCGTTCCAGTTCGGCATTCTCGACGGCATCCGAGGCGGGTTCCTCTCGCCCATCATCGCCCACAAGGTCATATGC
>DATLHR010000604.1:0-2006 GCA_035539815.1 Kofleriaceae bacterium | reverse complement strand
GGCAGGAGCGCGAGGCCCCAGAGCAGCTCAGGCCACTGGAACGACACGGCGTGCCTCGAGGTGGCGCGGCAGCCCGCCGCCGACGGCGAGTTGCGAGCGGCGCTTGCGCAGGTCGGCGAAGCGCATGATCGCGCCGGCGATGTCGTCGTCGGTGGCGAGCTCGAGCGCGTCGACGCCGGCGGCGACGAAGCCGTCGCGCACTTCCGCCTCGCGGCGCTCGGCGGCTGCGGCGAAGCGCTTGCGGAAGCCGCGGTCGTGCGTGTCGACGAACAGCTGCTCGCCGGTCTCCGCGTCCTCGACGATCACCATGCCGAGGTCGGGCAGCATGCGCTCGAGCGGGTCGTAGAGGCGCACCGCGATCACTTCATGCCGCTTGGCGAGCTGCCCGAGCGGCTTGCCCCAGCCCGGCTCGCTGATGAAGTCCGACACGACGAACATGAGCGAGCGCCGCGGCACGATCTGCAGCGCGGAGGTCAAAAGATCCGCGAGCCGCGTCCCCGCGGAGCGGCGCGACTCGGGCCGCGTCGACAGCCGGTGCAGCAGCTGCAGCACCTGGCGGCGGCCGCCGCGCGCGGGGATCACCGTATCGACGCGGTCGCCGTACAGGATCGCGCCGATCCGGTTGCCATGACGCGTGAGCAGTCGCGCCAGCACCGTGACGAAGTCCTGCGACACCGCGCGCTTGCGCACCGTCGCGCTGCCGAAGTCGACCGAGGCCGACAGGTCGAGCAGGAACCACGCGCTGACCTCGCGGTCCTCGACGTACTCGCGCACGTACGGCACCTGCAGCCGCGCCGTGACGTTCCAGTCGATGTGGCGGACGTCGTCGTGGTACTGGTACTCGCGGAGATCCGCGAGGTCGAGCCCGAAGCCGCGGAACAGCGTCCGGTAGTCGCCCTGCAGCAGCCCGTCGAGACGGCGCAGGACCGTCCACTCGAGCTTGCGCAGCAGCGTCTCAGGATCGCTCGAGCGCGACATGGGTCTCGAGCGGCTTGTCGGGCGCGGCGACGTTGCGCAGGATCTCGAGGATCAGCCGGTCGGCCGAGATGCCGTCGGCGAGCGCCTCGTACGACAGCGACAGCCGATGGCGCAACACGTCGGGCGCGATGTCGATCATGTCCTCGGGCAGCGCATAGGTGCGGCCGCGCAGGAACGCGAGCGCGCGCGCGCCCTCGACCAGCCCGATCGTGGCCCGCGGGCTCGCGCCGAACGTGATGTAGCGGGCGATGTCCTTGATGCCGTAGCGCTCCGGCTCGCGCGTGGCCGCGACGAGCTTGACCGCATACTGCATCAGCGCGGGATCGACGTAGCCCGAGCGGCATTCGCGGTACAGCGCCGCGAGCTGGTCGGTGGTCGCGACCGGCAGCACGTCCTGCGTCGTGCCGGTCACGCGCTCGACGATCACGAACTCCTCGGTCTCGTTCGGGTAGCCGACCAGCACCTTCATCATGAAGCGGTCGACCTGCGCCTCGGGCAGCGGATAGGTGCCCTCGGTCTCGATCGGGTTTTGCGTCGCCATCACGAGGAACGGGTCCGGAACGCGATGCGACTCGCCCGCGATCGTCACCTGGCGCTCCTGCATCACCTCGAGCAGCGCGCTCTGCACCTTCGCCGGCGCGCGGTTGATCTCGTCGGCGAGCAGGAGGTTGGTGAACACCGGACCGAGCGACGTGGCGAACTCGCCGGTCTTCTGGTTGTAGATGCGCGTCCCGACGAGGTCCGCGGGCACCAGGTCGGGCGTGAACTGGATGCGCCGGAAGGTGCCGCGGATGGTGCGCGCCAGCGTCTTGACCGTCAGCGTCTTCGCGAGGCCCGGCACCCCTTCGACGAGCAGGTGGCCCTGCGCGAGGATCGCTACCAGCACGCGCTCGAGGAACGCGTCCTGGCCGACCACGACCTTCTTGACCTCGAACAGCGCCCGTTCGAGCAGGACGCCGGCGTCCTCCACCGGCTGCGACGTGCTGCGTCTCGCCACTTCGGCCTCCTTCGTCGGACACAGCCTGCCC
>DATLHR010000603.1:0-4850 GCA_035539815.1 Kofleriaceae bacterium | reverse complement strand
CTCCAAGCCGGCCACCAAGCGCCCACCGCGCTCGCGCCGTCCCGCCGTGAAGTCCACGCAGAAGCCGACACCCAAGGCACCGACGACGAGCACCACCACATCGAAGCCTTCGCCCAAGGTCGAGTGGAACCCGAACATGCTGTTGCCCACCGATCAGGGAGCGAAGCGCAAGTGATGCTGCGCTCCACGCTCCTCGTGCTCGCGTGCGCGACGGCCACCGCGGTCGCCGATGGCAAGCGCGAGGATCGCATCGTCGACGACGCGCTGGCCCGTGTGCGCGACCACCTCGCGAACCAAGACCTGACCGCGGCGAGGGCGTTGCTGCTCGACACCTACGCGAAGCACCCACGCCCTGATCTGCTGTTCGCGCTCGGCCAGGTCGAGCTCAACCTCGGCAACTACGCGGAGGCCATCGACTACTACGAGCGCTTCCTCGCGACGAACCCATCGAGCGAGCAGGCCGCGCTCGCGCAGCAGGCGATCGGCGCAGCGCGCGGCCTCGCCGACCAGCCCGCGCCGGCTACGAGCCCACCGACGGCGACGACGCCGCCACCGCCGCGCCTCGTGCGCGACTGGGACGGCCTCACCACGGCGCTCGTCGTCATTGGCGGCACCGCCGCGCTCGCCGGGGGCGGCGTCGCCGGCTACGGCTACCACCTCGGACGCGACCGATCCGGAACGCTGAGCGACTACGATGCGCGCCTCGATCGATCGCGGACGCTGCAGCGCGCGGGCGTCGCGATCTCCGCGGGGGGGGCGCTCGTGATCGGCGCCGCGCTCGTGCGCTGGGGCGTGCGGCGCGTCGAGGTCGCCCCCGTCGGCGGGCCGGAGGTCGTCGGGCTCGCCCTTGGCCACCGATGGTGACGCGCGTGGGTGCTGACGATCATGCCTTGAGGCCGTGGCGGCGCAGCAGAATGCGGGCGGTGACGTCAGGGTGGGTGAGGAACGCGAGCACGCGGAGGTGATCGCCACACCGCGGGCACCGGGTCACGTCGTCCCCGAAAACCCGGCGCAGAAGCGCGGCCCAATCCAGCCGGCGCGCGAGCATCATCGCGGTCGGTGGCGTCGCGGGCCCGGTGATGTATCCGACCTTCCAGCCCGTGATCGAAAACGTCTTGCCGGCCGAGCCGATGCGCACCGTGCGTTCGCGCATCCCGGGCAAGGTCATCAGCGGAATGTGCTGCACGGCGCCGAACGTCAGGTGCTCGTAGACCTCGTCACACACCACGAACACGTCGTGCCGGATCGCGAGCTCGGCGAGGAACGCGAGCTCGGCGCGCGTGAACACCTTGCCGGTCGGATTCATCGGCGTGTTGAGAACGATCATCTTGGTGCGCGGCGAGAACGCGGCAACCAGCTCGTCGTGCGGCAGCGACCACGTCGGCGGCACGAGCCGCACCGGGCGCGGAACCGCGCCGAGTCGGCGGATCACCGGCGCGTAGGTGTCGTACGCAGGCTCGAGCAGCACGACCTCGTCGCCGACCTCGAGCAGGCCCATGAAGCAATCGAACAGCGCTTCGGTCGCGCCCGATGTCACCAGCACCTCGGTCCGCCAGTCGACCTCGATCCCGTAGCAGCGCTTATCGTGCGCAGCTACGGCCTCGCGCAGCGCCGGCATCCCCATCATGGGCGGATACTGGTTGTGCCCGTCCATCACCTAGTCGGCGGCAGCGCGGCGCAGCTCGAGCGCACCGCGTGCGTCGGGAAAGCCCTGCCCGAGGTTCACGGCGGCGTGCTCACGCGTGAGCGCCGACATTCCCTCGAAGATCGTGGTGCCGTAACCGGAGAGCGTCGCGTTCCCAGCCTTCATGGATTTCGAGTGTGCCCCGGAGCCGCGCCTCAGACATCTGAGACTCGCGCCGCTACGTTCGCTCGAGCCAGTCCTCCTGGGATCCTCGACGCGATGGTCGGCTGGCTCGCAGGCTGAGCGTCGACGGATAGTCGCGGCGAGCGCGTCTGCTGCGGCGGAAGCGCTTCGACGCGGCAACCCAGGGCGGTGGGGGCGGTGTATACGAGCGGGATGAGCCGTATCTCGCAGCCAAGCAATGCGTCGCAACCGATGCCGGGCAACGTGCGCAGCGCACTCGCCAAGCGCAAACTGACCGACGCTTATCGCGCGCGTCCGCACTACCAGCAGCAGGAGTACTTGAGGTGGATCGCCCTCGCGGTGGGCCCGGCAGCGAAGCAGCAGCGCCTCGACCAGATGCTCAAGGAGCTGGAGAGCGGAGGACTCTACAAGGGCGAGCCGTGGACCCCGCCCGAGCCGACGAAGCAGGTGCGCTCGAACCCAACCTGAGGCGGTGCATTGTGGAGGACACAGTCCGCGTTCGCTGTCCGTACTGCCGCGAGTGGGTAGATCTATACGTAGATCCCGACACGACGGGGACGCTGGTCGAGGACTGCGCGGTGTGCTGTCGCCCGTGGAGTGTGATCATCGAGCGAGACGGCGATCGCCTGCGCGTGCACGTGTCGCGTGCGCAATGAGCCGAAACGAGAACGCCGACGCGCCGACTCCATCGAGAAGTCAGCTCCGAAGCTCGATACGCATCCACCGCTCGCCAGAGATGGAGGAGGCAACTTGCTTCCCATCCCCGATGGGCCTCCTGCAACGCGTGTTCGCAAACGACGTGCTGCACTGCCCCTGCGGCGGGCGTCGCAGCATCATCGCCATCGTCACCGACGCCGCGCTCGCACGCGCCCTGCTCGCCGGCCTCGGCCTCGCCACCGAACCCGTCACCTTCGCCCCGGCGCGGCGCCCCGCCCCAAAGCCGAACTCCCTTGGGACGACGCCGCGTAGGAGAGCTCCCGCTCCGACCGGGCGTCGTCTGCCCGCGTCCACCTGAGTGCCCGCCCTTACGCACGTGTCATCGAGCCAACAGCCACGACCCGCGACGGGACTTTTGCCGCCCGCAGAGACCACCGTCGCGAAACCCCGCTTGAACTTCCTTGCCGCGCCTCACGGGTTGTCGGCGCGACGGACGAGAAGGTTGTCGAACCACGCGACGTGGGATCCGGCGACCGGATCGGCCGCCAGCGCAACCTTGAATTCTCCTTGCTGGAGCAAGAATTGGGGGCTCGCTGCAACCTCGGTCTGGTCGAACCCACAATGCGTGCCGCTCAAGTCCGAAGTAATGAACAGGTCGTACTTGGTGGACTTCTCCACATAGGGAACGGGCATCGTAACTACCGGCTCGGTCCCGACATAGCATTGGATCTCCGCCGATGATCCGGCTGGATAGCCGGCGACGGGGAGTCCTTCGCTGCGGTTGATGATCAGCCGATACACGACCCTGCCGACCAACGGTTGCTCGGGGCTGCCCGTGTCGAGGCTCGCAGACTGCGAACCGTAGTCGTAGTTGTCTTGGAGGTAGGCGGTGACGCGGATGTCGAGCGCTTGGTTGTCGATCGGAAAGGCGACCGGTGGACTCACTTGTCCTCCGACGAGCCCCGAAGGCGCAGGGAATCCAAAGTCGGGCTCGAGTGCGGGCGCCGGAACGCCCTGCCACTCCCAGTGCCATGGGTAGGTCGAGAAGTCGTCGTCGAGCAGTACCTCGTAGTCGAGATCGAGCTCCTCTCTCTCCCCTGGTGCGCAGCTCCATGCCAGCGGCAAGGCTACCCACGCGAAGGTTGTCCGAGCCCGCCAGCCGCGAAACGCCCATCGTTCGAACATCTGCGCATCAGTTACTACGTGAGAAGCGTGCTTTCAAGACTGGCAACCGCGGTCCCAGGCAGGACCTCGCGCCTGATATTCCGCTCGGTCTGCAGCTTCAAGGCGAGTCACCTCGACATCCCATCGATCACGTATGCGTGCACAAGCGCGGCGAAGTAATTGCGCTGCCCTGTCAGTTCGGCGCGGTCGTCAGGTTCGATGCGCTGCGGGTATACGTGGCCGGCTTCGCGGCGGGCGCAGGCCTGGCGTCGAAGTCGAGGTGCTTGGCGTCGAGGCGCCCGGCCTTGCGCATCGCCCAGTCTCAGACGCGGGTCGGGAGGAGCGCGCTCATCGCGACCGCGAAGCTGTTGAAGCGCGGCGTGACGTAGCGGGCGGCCGGGCGGCGGGCCTCGACGGCGCGTGCGATCGCCTTGGCGACGACGATCGGTTCGCCCGCGAAGCGATCGGCCTGCTTGGACATCTCCTCGTACTTCGCGATCGCGGGACCGTACGCGGTCGATGCGAGCGCCTTCAGGTTCGCGACCGCGGTCGCCTCGAAGTTGGTGCGGATCACGCCGGGCTCGATCAGCGAGACGTCGATGCCGAACGCGCGCAGCTCGTAGCGGAGCGCATCCGAGAGCGACTCGACCGCGTAGTCGAGTTGTAGACGCCGAAGTAGGGGAGGGTGATGCGGCCGCCGACGCTCGAGATGTTGATGATGCGGCCGCTGCGGCGCGCGCGCATCTGCGGGAGGAAGGCGCGCGTCACGCTCATCAGGCCGAACACGTTGGTCTCGAACTGCGCGCGCACGTCGGCGTCGTCGATCTCGGACGTCGGGCCGAGCACGCCGAACCCGGCGTTGTTGACGAGCAGGTCGATACCGCGGCCAGCCGTGAGCGCGTCGATGGCCTGCACGGCGCTCGCGATCGAAGCCGCCGAGGTCACGTCGAGCTGCAGCGTGTCGAGCGGAAGATCGCCGGCCTCGGTCTTCAGCTTCGCGAGCTCGGCCGACTTGCGGCCAGTGGCGATCACGCGGTGGCCGCGCTTCGCGAGGTGGAGCGCGGTCATGCGGCCAATGCCCGCGGTGGCGCCGGTGGAGGATAAGCGAGTCGATGCAGGGTTTCGGTGGGCCCGTCGCGGGCCTGTGCGCAGGGCGATCGCTGCGGGCGGGGGCATCGAGGTAATCCAGGTAATGCGACGC
>DATLHR010000602.1:0-2910 GCA_035539815.1 Kofleriaceae bacterium | reverse complement strand
CCTCGGCGCTCGCAAGTCGCTTGTACAGGACGAGCCGCTCGTGCACGTCGGCGCAGGAGCGCTCCGGCAGCAGCGCGGGGGTGTGCAGGTTGATCTCGGTGGTGACGCCGAGCGGCTCGGCGAGATTGGGCTCGCGGCCGGCCTTGAGCGCGAAGACCGCCGATTTCAGCATGTCGGCGTAGAGCTGGAAGCCGACCTCCGCCATCTCGCCCGACTGCTCGTCGCCCAGTACCTCGCCCGCGCCGCGGATCTCGAGGTCGTGCATCGCGAGGTAGAAGCCCGAGCCGAGGTCCTCCATGAGCTGGATCGCCTCCAGCCGCTTCTTCGCGAGCGCCGAGAGCGCCTCCTCGGGCGGCGTGAGCAGGTAGGCGTAGGCCTGGTGGTGCGAGCGGCCGACGCGGCCGCGGAGCTGGTGGAGCTGCGCGAGCCCGAAGCGGTCGGCGCGCTCGATGATGATCGTGTTCGCCGTCGGCACGTCGATGCCGGTCTCGATGATGGTCGAGCAGACCAGCAGGTTGACGCGCTGCGCGTAGAAGTCGCGCATCACGTGCTCGAGCTCGCGCTCGCCCATCTGGCCGTGCGCGATGGCGACGCGCGCCTCGGGCAGCAGCGCGGCGAGGCGCTCCGCGGTCGAGCGGATCGTGTCGACGTCGTTGTGCAGGAAATAGACCTGACCGCCGCGCTTGAGCTCGCGCAGCGCCGCCTCGCGCACGATGCCCGACGAGTAGGTCGTCACCAGCGTGCGGATCGCGAGACGCCGCTGCGGCGCGGTGGCGATCACCGAGAAGTCGCGGATGCCCTCGAGCGACATCGCGAGCGTGCGCGGGATCGGCGTCGCGGTCAGCGTGAGCACGTCGACCTCGGCGCGCAGGCGCTTCAGCCGCTCCTTCTGGCGCACGCCGAAGCGGTGCTCCTCGTCGATGATCACCAGTCCCAGGTTCGCGAACTTGACGTCGGCCTGGATCAGCCGGTGCGTGCCGATGGCGAGGTCGGTCGTGCCGCGGGCGAGCCCGTCGAGCGCCGACTTCACCTCCTTGGGCGACCGGAAGCGCGACAGCTCGGCGATGCGCACCGGCCAGTCGGCGAAGCGGTCGGAGAACACGTGGAAGTGCTGCTCGGCGAGCAGCGTCGTCGGGACCAGCACCGCGACCTGCTTGCCGTCGGCGAGCGCGATGAACGCGGCGCGCAGCGCGACCTCGGTCTTGCCGAAGCCGACGTCGCCGCACACGAGACGGTCCATCGGCTTGCCCGACGTGAGGTCCGCGATGACGGCCTCGATCGCGGCCTGCTGGTCGGGCGTCTCGTCGAAGCCGAAGCCCTCGGCGAACGCCTCGTAGTCGTGCGCCTTGAACGCGAACGCATGGCCGGTGCGCGCTGCACGCTGCGCGTACAGGTTGAGGAGCTCGGCCGCGGTGTCGTGCGCCTTCTGCGCCGCGCGCCGCTTCGCCTTCTCCCATTGCCCGCTGCCGAGCTCGTGCAGCGGCGCCGCCTCGGGCGAAGCCCCGCTGTAGCGCGAGATCAGGTGCAGGCTCGACACCGGCACGTAGAGCTTCGCGGCGTTCGCGTAGACCAGCTCGAGGAACTCGGACGGACCGTCGCCCAGGTCGAGGTGGGTGAGGCCGAGGTAGCGGCCGATGCCGTGCTGTTCGTGCACGACCGGGTCGCCGACGCGCACCTCCGAGAGGTCGCGCACCATCGCGTCGACGTTCGAGCGCCGGCCGGCCTCGCGCTTCGCGCGCCTCACGACGCCCGAGTAGAGCTCCGCCTCGGTGACGAACGCGATGCGCGTCTCGCGCCACGCGAAGCCTACGTGCAGCGGAGCGGCGACGATCGCATGCGGCGTCGCGCCGGCCGCGAACGAGGCGAAGTCGTCGACGACCGGGAGCTTCAGCCCGTACTCGGCGAAATATTGGTGCATCGTCTCGCGCCGCCCCGCGCTTTCGGCGCACACCAGCACCCGCACCTCGGGCGTCGCCACCAGGCGCTTGAGCGCCGCGAGGGGATCGGCGGCACGCCGGTCGACGCCGACGTCGGGAAGCGGCCGCGTCGGCGCGTCGGGCGGGAACGCGGCGGACGGATCGGGGCGCGGCACCTCGACGCGCGCGAACGCCTTCAGCCGCGCGGCGAACTCGTCGGGCGGCACGACGATCTCGCGCGGCGCGAGCAGCGGACGCGCCTTGTCGCCGCGCAGCAGGCGGTAGCGGCCTTCCGCCTCGGCGAAGAATCCGGCGGCGGACGGGTGCACGTCGCCGTGCAGCGCGACGACCGCGTCGGCCGGCAGGTAGTCGGCGAGCGTGGCCATCGTGTCGAAGAACAGCGGCAGGTAATACTCGATGCCGCCGGCGAAGACGCCGTTGCTCACGTCCTTGTAGAGCGCCGAGCGCGACGGGTCGCCCTCGAACGTCTCGCGAAAGCGCGTGCGAAAGCGCGTGCGTCCCTCGTCGTCCTGCGGGAACTCGCGCGCCGGCAGCAGGCGGACCTCCGGCACCGGGTAGACGGTGCGCTGCGTGTCGGCGTCGAAGGTCTTGATGCCTTCGAGCTCGTCGCCGAACAGATCGAGGCGGTAGGGCAGGCTCGCGCCCATCGGGTAGAGGTCGATCAGTCCGCCGCGCACCGAGAACTCGCCGGGCGACACGACCTGGGTGACGTGCGCATAGCCCGCGAGCGCGAGCTGCGCGCGCAGTTTCTCGACGTCGAGACGCTGGCCCTGCTTCAGGAAGAACGCTCGGCCGGCGAGGAACGATGGCGGCGGCAGCCGGTGCATCGCCGTCGACACGGCGGTCACGACGACCCGCGACTCGCGCTGCGCGAGCCGGTACAGCGTCGCGAGCCGGGCCGAGATCAGGTCCTCGTGCGGCGAGATCGGGTCGTAAGGCAGCGTCTCCCAGTCGGGGAAGAACGCGACGTCGA
>DATLHR010000601.1:0-10241 GCA_035539815.1 Kofleriaceae bacterium | reverse complement strand
GGTGAGGGTTCGCGATGAAGGAAGACCCGGACAAGCACGACAAGCTGATGCGCGTTGGCGAGCTCGCCAAGGCGGTCGGCAAGACCGTGCGGGCGATGCACCTCTACGAGGAGCTCGGCCTGCTCGAGCCGAGGTCGCGGTCCGAGGGCGGGTTCCGGCTCTACGGCTCTGACGCGATCGACCGCATCCACTGGATCGTGAAGCTCCAGGCGATCGGGTTCACGCTCGCCGAGATCCAGGGCTTCGTGAAGGACTTCCAGGGCGCGGGCTCGGGTCGCGAGGCGACCGCTCGCGTGCGCGCGCTGTTCACGGAGAAGCAGCAGCAGATCCGGGAGCAGATCACGCAGCTGCAGGTCATCGAGAACGACCTCTCCGAGGCGCTCTCGTATCTCGATAGCTGCCAGTCGTGCACCGACGACTACGCGCCGACCGCGTGCGGCAGCTGCGATCACCATGGTCACCAGAAGGGCGAGGCACCGCCCTTGTTCGCCGGGCTGTCGCGTTGCTCGTCGATCGACGATCCGGCTTCCATCGACGGTAAGGACAAGGCGTTCGACGTCCCCGTCACCGTGCTGTACCGAGAGGGAAACAACTGATGTCCGTCGCGACGCGATCTAATACCCAGGCACCTGTCCAGATCCCCGTGCCCGCGGGCGTGAAGCTGCCGATCTTCATGGACAACCACTCGACGACCGCCACCGACCAGCGCGTCGTCGAGGCGATGCTGCCGTACTTCACCCAGCACTTCGGCAATGCGGCGAGCCGCAACCACGTGTTCGGGTGGACCGCCGAGGCCGCGGTCGAGCACGCGCGCACGCAGATCGCGGCGCTGATCGGCGGTGACGGCAAGGAGATCGTGTTCACGTCCGGCGCGACCGAGGCGAACAACCTCGCCATCAAGGGCGTCGCCAGCTTCTACAAGCGGCAGGGCAACCACATCATCACCGTCGAGACCGAGCACAAGAGCGTGCTCGACACGTGCAAGCGGCTGCAGCGGGAAGGCTACGAGATCACGTATCTGACGCCGGCGAAGGACGGCCTGGTCTCGCCCGAGCAAGTCACCGCGGCGATGACCGACAAGACGATCCTCGTCTCGATCATGCTCGCGAACAACGAGATCGGCGTCGTCCAGCCGGTCGAGGCGCTCGGCGCGGCGATCAAGGCGAAGAACCCGAAGTGTCTGTTCCACATCGACGCCGTGCAGGGCGCGGGCAAGGTGCCGTTCGACGTCGAGAAGGCGAAGGTCGACCTCGTGTCGCTGTCGGCGCACAAGATGTACGGCCCCAAGGGCATCGGTGCCTTGTGGGTGCGCCGCAAGCCGCGCGTCCGCATCGATCCGATCATCGACGGCGGCGGTCACGAGCGCGGCATGCGCTCGGGCACGCTGCCGGTGCCGTTGATCGTCGGGTTCGGCAAGGCCGCCGAGCTCGCGGGCGCGGAGCGCGAGGCCGAGGCGGTCCGCCTGCGCGCGCTGCGCGACCGGCTGTATCGCGGCATCACGTCGCGGCTCACCGAGACGTACGTCAACGGTTCGCTCGAGCACCGGCTGCCCGGCAACCTCAACATCTCGTTCGCGTTCGTCGAGGGCGAGAGCCTGCTGATGGCGCTCAAGGACATCGCGGTGTCGTCGGGGTCGGCGTGCACCTCGGCGTCACTCGAGCCGAGCTACGTGCTGCGCGCCCTCGGCGTCGGCGACGATCTCGCGCACACGTCGATCCGGTTCGGCATCGGCCGGTTCAACACCGAGGCCGAGGTCGACTACGTCATCGAGCTGGTCACCAAGAGCGTGGAGCGCCTGCGCGCGCTGTCGCCGCTCTGGGAGATGCACCAGGACGGCATCGATCTCAATTCCATCCAGTGGACTCCGCACTGAACTGCAAGGAACACCATGGCGTACTCCGATAAGGTCATCGACCACTACGAGAACCCCCGCAACGTCGGGACGTTCAAGAACGAGCAGGATGTCTCCGCGGACGAGGTCGGCACCGGGCTCGTCGGCGCGCCGGCGTGCGGCGACGTCATGCGCCTCGAGATCCGCGTCAAGGACGGCCTGATCGCCGACGCGAAGTTCAAGACGTTCGGTTGCGGCTCGGCGATCGCCTCGTCGTCGCTGGCGACCGAGATGATCAAGGGCATGAGCCTCGACCAGGCCGCGCAGATCACGAACACGCAGATCGTCGAGGAGCTCAACCTCCCGCCGGTCAAGATCCACTGCTCGGTGCTCGCCGAGGACGCGATCAAGGCGGCGATCGAGGACTACAAGAAGAAGCGCGCGAAGTGATGGCCATGAGCACGACCGCAAGCACCACGACCCCTGCAGCTCCTTCGGCGACCACTCCGTCGAAGCGGGAGATCGAGATCACCGCGGCCGCGGCCGACGAGATCGCGAAGCAGAAGGCCAATCGGGGCACGCCCGACGCGATGATCCGCATCGGCGTGCGCGGCGGTGGGTGCACGGGCTTCACGTACGTGTTCGAGTGGGAGCATCAGGTCCGCCCGACGGACAAGGTGTTCACGGCGCACGGCCAGTCGGTCGTCGTCGATCCGAAGAGCCTCGTCTATCTCGGCGGGCTGCAGCTCGACTTCGTGCGGGGGATGATGGGGCACGGGTTCAAGTTCAACAACCCGAACGCCAAGGGGGCGTGCGGCTGTGGCGAGTCCGTCTCCTTCTGACTTCGCCCTGCTCGGGCTCGAGGAGCGTTACGACCTCGATCCCCAGGCGCTGGAGCGCGCCTTCTTCGAGAAGAGCAAGGAGCTCCACCCGGATCGGTTTGCGAACGCACCCGCCGCGGAGCGAGTGGCGGCACTGACGAGGAGCCGGGCGCTCAACGATGCGTACCAGACGCTGAAGAAGCCGGTGGCGCGGGCGGAGTACCTGCTCGAGCGCGCGGGCGTGACGATCGGCGATAACGAGCGGCTCGCATCGGGGTTCCTGATGGAGATCCTCGAGCTGCGCGAGGAGCTCGCCGAGGCGCGCGTGGCCGGCAAGCTCGACGTCGTGGGCGAGAAGCAAGCGGCGATGGCGGCGCGCAGGCGCGGCGTGCTCGACGCGCTGCCGGGGCTGTTCGCGAGCAATGACCTCGCGGCGATCAAGGAGCGCCTGATCGTCCTGCGCTACCTCGACCGGTACCTCGAGGAATGCGACGCGGCGCTAGACGCAGAGGAGTAGCGATCGATGTTGTTGCAGATCGCAGAGCCCGGACAGTCGACGATCAAGGAGGCGTGCAAGCCGCGCGTCGTCGGCATCGACCTCGGCACCACGAACAGCCTGGTCGCGCACGTCGCGGACGCTTCGCCGGAGGTCATCTCGGGCGACGGTGGGCCGCTCGTGCCGTCGGTCGTGCACTACGGCGGCAACGGCGACGTGCTCGTCGGCTGGCCGGCGCTGGCCAGGGCTCCCGAGGCGCCGCACGACACGCTCGCGAGCGTGAAGCGGCTGATCGGCCGCGGCGCCAAGGACCTCGCGTCGGTGCGCGCGCTGCTGCCGTACGAGCTCGAGGGCGACGATCGCGCCGTGCGCATCAAGACGTCGGGCGGGCGCGCGGTGTCGCCGGTCGAGGTCTCGGCCGAGGTGCTGCGCGAGCTCAAGGCGCGCGCGGAGGCGTCGCTCGGCGGCCCCGTCGAGGGTGCGGTGATCACGGTGCCCGCCTATTTCGACGATGCGCAGCGCCAGGCCACGCGCGACGCAGGCCGGCTCGCGGGGCTCGAGGTGCTGCGCCTGCTCGCCGAGCCCACGGCGGCGGCGCTGGCGTACGGGCTCGATCGCGGCAGCAAAGGCGTGTACGCCGTGTTCGATCTCGGCGGCGGCACGTTCGACGTCTCGATCCTGAAGCTCGTCGACGGCGTGTTCGAGGTGAAGGCGACGGGCGGGGACTCGGCGCTCGGCGGCGACGACCTCGATCGTGCGATCGCACAGGCGGTGATGGGCGACCGGGTGGGGGCGCACGCGTCGCGCCAGCTCGTCGGTGCGGCGGTCGCCGAGGCGCGTCGCGTGAAGGAGGCGCTGACCGACGCGCCCGAGGCGGTGTTCGCGCTCGACGGTGTGTCGCGTGCAGTGACGCGCGCGGACCTCACGGCGTGGGCGCAGCCCCTGCTCGAGAAGACGGGGAGGGCGTGCCGGCGCGCGCTCAAGGACGCCGAGGTGACCAGGGACGACCTCGACGGCGTGATCCTCGTCGGTGGATCGACGCGCTCGCCGGTCGTGCGCGAGTACGTGGCGCAGCTGTTCGGCAAGCAGCCGCTCGCCGACCTCGACCCCGATCAGGTGGTCGCGCTCGGCGCGGCGGTGCAGGCCGACGTGCTCGCCGGTGGCCGCCAGGACGTGACGCTGCTCGACGTCGTGCCGCTGTCGCTCGGCATCGAGATGATGGGCGGTGTCGTCGAGAAGCTGATCCATCGCAACACCACGATCCCGACCGGCGCGACGCAGACGTTCACCACGTACGCGGACAACCAGACCGGGTTCGACATCCACGTCGTGCAGGGCGAGCGCGAGACCGCGGATGCCTGCCGATCGCTCGCGCGGTTCGTGCTGCGCGGCGTGCCCCCGATGATCGCGGGCATGGGCCGCGTCGAGATCACGTTCCTGATCGACGCCGACGGCCTGCTCAAGGTGATGGCCAAGGAGCTCACCACGGGCAAGGAAGCCTCGATCGAGGTCAAGCCGAGCTACGGCCTGTCCGACGAAGAGGTCGAGCGCATGCTGCTCGATTCGTTCGAGCACGCCGAGGAGGACCTCGCGCAGCGCAACCTGCTCGTCGAGCGGGTCGAGGCCGAGCGCATCCTCGCGGCGACCCGCCAGGCGTTCGCCACCGATACCGAGCTCCTCGACCCCGACGTGCACGAGGCGGGTGAGGCCGCGATGGCAAAGCTCGAGGCCGCGATGGCCGGCACAGATCACCTGGCGATCCGGCACGCCGTCGAGGCGGTCGACGTCGCCACCAAGCCATTCGCGCAGAAGCGCATGAACCGCGCGATCGCCGCGCAGTTCGAGGGCGTCGCTCTCGACGAGGCGGCGCGCAAGGTCGGAGCCTGACGATGCCAAAGGTCACATTCAAGAACCCCGAGGGCCCGGGCTCGAAGCCGCTCACCGTCGATTGCCGGCGCGGCCTGACGATCCTCGACGTCGCCGAGGAGTGCGGCGCGCGCGTCGGCCACGCGTGCGGCGGCAACCTCGCGTGCTCGACCTGCCACGTCTACGTCGAGCAAGGTCTCGACTCGCTCGGCGACATCGCCGACAAAGAGAACGACATCATGGACAAGGCGTTCGACGTCCGTTCCGAGTCGCGCCTCGGCTGCCAGGCCAGGCTCACCGACGAGGACGTCATCGTCGAGATCAGCGAAGAGAGCCTGCGTGCGTGGCTCGACGAGAACCCCGAGGAGCGCAAGCGTCTCGCGGCCGAGCGCACCAAGGCCGCCGGCTGACTGCCGTGTTCGGTTGGCACTAACTCCCGGCGCGTATCACGTAGCCGTCACCGCGGTATGCTCGCTGCCATGCAGCGCGCGGGGCTCGGTGTGCTCGTCTTCGTGGGGCTCGGTGCGTCGAGGGCGGACGCCGACGCGCCGCGCCCGGTAAATCTGCTCACCGCCGTGCCGACCACCGTCGCCGTGTCGTCGACCGTCGACAATGCGAAGATCCGGCCGGAGCACATGGTCGATGGCAACCCGAAGACCGCATGGAACTCGCGCACCGGCCAGATCATCGGGGCCTGGGTCGACCTTCGTGTGCCCGCGGACGTGCGCGTGGCCGAGCTGCGGCTCAGCATCGGGTTCACTGCTGTCGACAAGAAGCTCGGCGATCTGTTCACGCAGAACGCGCGGATCAAGAAGCTGCGCGTGTATCGCGCCGGCAAGGTGCTGAAGGACGTCACGCTCGATCCCTCGCGCCGCGATCTCCAGTCGATCTCGATCGAGCAGCCCGGCGGCGACTTCCGGCTCGAGGTGCTCGCCGCCGAGCCCGGGACCAAGAAGAGCTGGCGGGAGGCGTGCATCGGCGAGCTCGAGGTGTGGGGCACGCTGCCCGCGTCGCGCGCGCCGGTGCGCAGCAAGCCGCAGGTGCGCCTCGGCTCACTGGACGCGCCACCCGTGCTGTCGCGCGCCGAGTGCAAGAAGGCGGTGTACCCGGCGGCCAGGGGCAACACCGTCGCGGGTGCGGTGTTGATCGATGACGAGCAGCTCGCGATCTCCCCCGACATCACGGTGTGCCGGTTCGAGCGCAAGACGCCGAAGACCACGGATGTCGCCGTCGAGCTCGCGGCGGTCTCGCGCTCGACGCGCAAGGTCCTCGGCTCGGTGCTGACGACCGAGATCGCGAATGGCCCGATCACCGAGGAGGCCAATGACATGGGCACGCCCGAGTACATCGATCGTGTCGACGTGAAGGTCGTGCCGCTGACGACCACGGAGAACGTGTTGCTCGTCGATGTCACCCGCGGCCGCGGCGATTGGTCCGGGGGCGGCGGCTCGACACAGTCCACCGTGTACCGTGTCGGTGCTGGGGGCCTGGCCGAGATCGCGACGTGGGGCTCGTCGCGCTCGAAGGACATGGAGGGCGGCTCGTCGAACGAGTGCGAGCTGGTGCCGCCGACGGTCACCGCGAAGCTGCCGAAGCAGCTCGAGCTCGCGTGCCACTCGACCGACGAGGACTGGCACAACGAGGACCCCTCGCTGCGCGGCGACAACTACCAGGAGCGCACCGAGCAGCTGATCTGGAATGGCGCCTCCTACGATGGGCCCTGACTTACCCGACGTGCTGATGCAGCCAGCGCACGAGGGGCGCCATGCGCTTGCCGTGCTCGACGAGCCAGTCGGCGAACGCCGCTCGATGCAGCATGCCGCGCGGAATCTCGCCCGGCCCGGCGGTGAGGCCGCGCATCTTCAGTAGCTCGGCGCGCGGATGATCCTCGGCGAAGCCGCGCGGAACCTTCTTGTAGTCGTCATGGCCGCCGATCTCGTAGCCGGCTTTGCGGAGCCTCGCGATCAACGTGGCGAGCGCGGCGCCGTGCTTGCCCGCCACCGCCTTGCGCCAGCGCACGAGGCGCTCGGCGTCGAACATGTAGGTACCGGCTCCGACGAACTCCTCCTCGGTGCCGAGGTGGACGTACATCGCGGCGTTGCCGCCTTCGCCGAGCTTGTTGCCGGCGACGGTGACCACAGCGCCGATGTGCGTCTTGTACGGCGCCTTGTCCTTCGAGAACCGCACGTCGCGATGGATGCGCATGACCTTGGGCTCGCCGAGCCGCAGCGGCTTGTAGGCGGGGGCGAGGCGGCGCGCGACGTCGCTCATCAGCGCCGTCGTCGGCTGCACCCACTCCGTTTCGTAGCGCGTCTTGTTCGCGAGGAACCAGTCACGATTCATCTCCACGGCCAGCTCGTGGAAGAACCCCGGCGCGGACTTCGAGAATCCCGTGAACGCACCTGTCTGCGCGACCGCCTTCGGCATACGCGAACACTACCGAATCACGGCGGCATTAGCATGACGGCGTGCATGCCTCGGCGTCGCCGCGCTCGCACGCGGCCAAGCACCCGACGTTCGACGCCGCACGCCAGGCCCAGGGCCTGTAGTTACGACCGGTGTGCGCGGTAAGGTCGCGCGCATGGCAGTCTTCGACCCCGCCGGGTGGCTCGCGCGCCATGGCACGTTCGCCGCCGGGTCCGGTTACGAGTGGGACTACGACGCGGTCATCCCCGCGCACGATCCGCGCGAGCTCGCCGCGGCGCTGATGGCGTTCTCCGCCGGGCAGCCCGGCAAGCCCGCCACGCTCGCGCTCGACGCGATCCGCGGCGCGGTGGCGTGGGTGGCCGAGCTCGCCGGTGATGCGAGCAACGCGCGGCCGCGCGCGGCCGGGGGCGCCGAGTGGCTCGCGGCGTTCACCGACCGCGTCCTCGAGGAACCCGCGTTCGTTCACCGCGCCGCGCTCGCGTACAACCCGCCGGTGCCGCTCGGCGATCAGTACGCCCTCGATCGCCGCTCCGATGCGTACCTCGCGCGCAACCGCCAGCCGCAGCTCGATCGCGTCGAGTACCTCGTGACCGAAGTGCTGCGCGATCCTGGGCGCCCCGCCGCCGACGCCGAGCGCCTGTGGTGGCCGCTCACCGGGGGCAGCCTCGGCATCGCGAGCCAGCTCGTGCGCGCCGCCGAGATCGCCGCCTTCCATCCGCAGGACCAGCGGCGGCGGCCCGCGGTGCGCGCGCTGCGCAGGCACCTCGTCGAGGGCGCGCACGACGCGCTGATCGCGGGCGTGCCGTTCTGGGCGCGCGCGTGGATGGTCGAGCACCTCGCGCTCGTCGACCGCCGGCTGCTCGAGGATCTGATCTCGCACGAGCAAGAGCCGTGGCTGAAGCTGCAGATGCGATTCGAGCTCGCGCTGCCGATCGAGCAGCGCCACGCGCGCCGGGCCTCGTGGCTCAGCTGACCGAGCGCGAGCCCTTGGGGCTGGAGCCGGTCCACCGCCGGTACGCGCGGAAGAATGCGCTCGGCTCGGAGAACCCGAGGCGCGACGCGACGTCGGCGACGCGCAGGCCTTGATCGAGGAGCTCGATCGCGCGCGCGCGACGAAGCTCGTCGAGCAGCTGGGTGTGCGAGGAGCTCCGCTCCTTGAGGGCGCGCTGGACCGAGCGCGTGCTCTCGTCGAGCCGGCGCGCGAGCTCCGCGAGCTCGGTCATGCCCTCGTCGAGCATCGCGCCGAGGGTGCGGCGCACGCGATCGAGGTACGCATCGGAGGTCGCCATCGCCGGGGCGAGCTCCTCCATGCGCCGCTGCAACAGGTCCGCGAGCGGCTTCGAGGCGGTCTGCAGCGGGACGTCGAGCAGCTCCGAGGGGAATTGCAGCTGCTCGGTGGTCGCGCCGAACTCGACGCGCGTGCCGAAGAAGTCGTCGTGCACGTCGGTGCGCCGCGGCGGTGGATGCAGGAACGACACGCGGCCGAACGGTTGCTCGGGCCGTCCCACCGACTGCCGGATGCGCGTGGCGATCACGCCGAACGCGAACTCGATCCAGTGGCGGCTGTGCTTGATGCCCGGCTGGCGATGACCGATCAGCCGCGCGTGCGGCGGCTCGTCGACGAGCTCGAGCTTCACGCGCTGAGTCGCGATGCCGTAGTAGCGCACGACGAGCGCGAGCGCCTCGCGCAAGCTCGCGCTGGTCGTCAGGCCATAGTCGATCGGGCCGAGGCTCCCGATCGGCACGCGCAGCGCGAGGTTGAGGCCGAGCGCATCATCGATCAGGTACTCCGCCGCGTGATCGAACAGCTCGTCGGCCGAGCGACCCGGCACGACCGTCCCGGTCGCACGCGGCGGTGTGGGTGGCGCGTAGCCGAGCTCCTTCAGCGCGCGCGCGACCGCGCCTACCACGTCCTCGGCGATCCCCGGCTCCGTGAGGCTCACGCGAACATGATATCGCGACTACCAGGCGATCACGTGGTGCTGGAAGTTCGGCTCCCAGCACGTGTCGGTCCCGGTGTACCCGACCTCCAGCACGGCGACGCGATGTGCCGGATCGATCGCCGCGCCCTCGACGTACGCGGCGTTGTGGCAGACGAAGCCGTCGCCCAGATCACGAGACTTGGCGAGCCAATCGCCGGGAGTCTTCCGATCGAGCAGCTTCGCGGAGGTGCTCGCGATCTGCACCACTCCTCCGTCCCACGTGAGGGAGTGGTCGGCGGCGCGTGCGGTTCGCTGCTGCGCGAGCCGCTCTTGCGGACCGTCGGCCTCGGGGCCGCGCTCGACCGTCATCGCGGTGAGCGGGCTCAAGCCGAGCGCGCGGTGCTGCTCGACGAGCCACGCGTTCGCAGCCTCGAGCCGCGGCTTGACCTTCGCCTGGATCACTTGATCTTCGAGGTAGCCGTCGGCTTCCTCGACGGAAAGCACGACGTGGGTCGCGAGGACCTTGTCGTCGCGATCGCGCAGCTCGAGTCGCAGGTTGGGATAGCCGCGGCCGCCGTCGTGGTCCTGGATCGCGAGCAGCACGCGCGCGCCATCCCGCGAGACAGCCGGCAGGTGCGGCGTCGCGAACTCCGAGGTCCCGAACGCCACCACGGGCGCGGGCCCAGCCGGCGCGGTCGTGGCCGCGGCGGTGTTGGCGGGCGTGCTCGAAGACGTGGGCTTCGACCAGCAGGCCGAGAGGAGGAGCGAAGCGAGGAGCGCAGTGCGCATACGACGGATCAACGCACGATCCACGCGTTCGATTCTAGTCCACGAGCTTCAAATGACTCGCGCGCTTGGCTCGCGGCTCGTCCTTCGCC
>DATLHR010000600.1:0-7844 GCA_035539815.1 Kofleriaceae bacterium | reverse complement strand
AATCAGATCAAAGAAAAATCTGGGCCAGTAGCAGTATAGGCGTCAGTCGTGTGGGCAACGCGCAGCGTTGTCCAAGGAGATGTGCGACGGCGCTTCGAGGGATTCGAGGGCTTCGGCGCCGTCCACATCTCCGTCACGAGTGACGCCACGCGATCTCCCGGGAGTTGTTGTTGTCGTGTGGCCGCTCTGAGCTTCCGCTGGTCGGGGGCCCGTCGACGCACGATCGCGCGGGCAGATAGCCGAAGGCGCTCGCGCTCGTCGGTTGGTTCTGAACACCTACGGGTCGGCAGCCGGGACGAAGGTCTCGTCGGCGGTCTCGTGACCGCACGCATCCTCATCACCCGTGTTGCACGCTCGCAGCATCAGTGCGCGCACCGTCGCGGGCTCGTGCGGCCCGAGATCGCCATTCTCGAGATGGAGGGCGTACATCCGGCACGACATCGCGCCGAAGGCGTTGCAAGCATCGTCGAACTTGCGGCGCGCAGCCTCGCGTTGCGCTGGCGTCGTTGCCTCTGCCGCGAGCATCCGACCTGCCATCCCGCAACCGAACGGCTCGCGCGCCTGGCATGCACGCTCGAACAGTCGCTTCGCGCATGCGGTGTCGGCCTCCGAGGCTGACCGGCGGCGCAGCCACAGGGACGCGCCGAGGTTGGTGCACGCGTTGGCGCTTCCGAGCTGACAGGCACGCGCGAACCACTGATCGGAATCGGCGCCTGCCTCCTGTTGTGCGTAGGCATGCACCAGGCACGCGCGCGGGTCGCCATCGTTGCATCGACGCTCGCATGCGTTGTCGTCGACGCACGTGCGATCGACGCTGGCCCAGACCTGCAATGGACCGAGCCCATCGGCGACGCAGGCCTTCGCAGTCGGCTCGGCAGGCGCATGCTGCTGCGTCACCGCAGACGTCCCGCCGCATGCGACCAGAGCAACAACTGCGAAGCGCGTGGCCATCGAGGTTGCCGACGTTACCCGATGGCCACGAGCTACGCGAAGCTATCGAGCTCGGCCCGGCGACTTGCGACGACGACGCAAGGCAAGGAACGCGAGTCCCACCCAAACGCCCACACTCGATGCGGCGACGTTGCAGCCACCACCACCATCGGCCTCCTCCTCGTCGGGTGAGTCCGAGCCGTCACCGGAGCCATCACCGGAGCCCGAGCCGTCACCGGAACCCGAACCGTCGCCGGAGCCCGAGCCGTCACCGGAGCCCGAGCCATCGCCGTCCGTGCACGTGCCGTCGCAGTGCTCGTACGCGCCGATATCGACGGCGGCGCCTTGTGGACGCTTGGTGCCGGCGATGTCGGTCGGCGGCGCGTCGTCGGCCGCACCCGCGTCGATCGCCGGCGACGTGGCCGAGAGATCGAGCGCGTCGGACGTGAACAACGCATCGGCCGTTGTCGCGATCGAGTTGGTGTCTTGACCGGTGGCCGCGCGCCAGGTGGCGAGGTCCATGACGGTGCCGGCGCGCATGAACGGGCCGGAGGTCGCGTTGTGGTCGGAGACGAAGTTGGTCATGCAGGCGGCGCAGATGTCGAGCACGCCGCGGCCTGGGGTCGGGTTGACGAGGATGTTGTTGCGGAGCGTGTTGCCCGAGGATCCGTCCTGGATGTTGATGGCCCAGCGTGCATCGCTCGCCATGCGGATGGTGTTGTTGATGACGCGGTTGCCGGTCGAGGGCGCGCCGCCGTCGATCCGATAGAGGGAGATGCCCGAGGCGTGGTTGCCGTCGAGGACGTTGTTGCGGATGGTGGCGTTGGTGATGCCGTCACCGTTGATGCCCGAGCAGCCGGCGCGCCCGTTGTCGGTGATGAGGTTGTTCTCGACGATCGCGTTGGAGATCACGCCGTCGCCGCCGAACGTGATGTCGCCGTTCATGTGGACGCCGCACTGGGCGTTGCCCCAGATGGTGTTGTCGCGGATGACCGGGCGGTCGGCGCTGTTCGACGCGTAGATGCCGTGCTGCTCGCCGGAGCGCGAGGCCTCGTTGCCCTCGACGACGAGGTCGTCGCAGAACGCGGAGAAGATGCCCCACTTCGTGTTCTGATCGACGCGGTTGCCGCGGACCGTGATGTGGTCGCAGTCGAGCGCGCTGATGCCCGCGCGGCCGGCGTGCGTGACGGTGAAGCCCTCGACGCGGACGTGGGCGGCGCCCTCGATGTGGATCGCGTCGCGGTCGGTGGTGGCGGCGCCGTCGATGTGGACGTCGCCCTCGGC
This sequence comes from Kofleriaceae bacterium, assembly GCA_035539815.1. GTDB lineage: Bacteria > Myxococcota_A > Polyangia > Haliangiales > Haliangiaceae > JABFXX01. The sequence goes on along the minus strand of DATLHR010000600.1, from coordinate 5,630 downwards.
GACGAAGGCGATCGGAGCGGCGGCCGTGCCTCGTTCGCTCACGACGAAGCCGGTGTACGTGCCGGGATACACGATGACCGTGTCGCCCGCGCGGGCGGTGTTCGCGGCGCGCTGGATGGTGCGGAACGGTGCGGACTCGGCGCCCGAAGCGCTGTCGTTGCCGGTGGTCGAGACGTGGAGGGTCGCGGCCGAGGCGACGTGCCCCACGAGGAGCAGCGCCAGCGGCGAGAGGATGTGAAGTCGCATTCGGCCGGTCACCGTAGTGCACCGACTGCACGTCACCCATCAGAAGAAGACGTGCGAGCTTCTTCCCGACGGGCGATGATACGATGCAGCCGCATGCCGGTCGGCGACGACGACACGATCGCGAGCTCGCTCCCCACGCTGTCGGGCGGCTCGACGGAGGTCGCCGAGGTCATCGCCGCCCGCTATCAGCTGATCAGGTGGCTCGGCGGCGGCGGGATGGGGCGCGTCTATGAAGTGCTCGACACCGAGCTCGGCGAGCGCGTCGCGCTCAAGGTGCTGCGCGCGGGGCTGTCCGAGGAGGCGATCGCGCGATTCCGCCGCGAGGTCCGGCTGACGCGCCGGATCCAGCACCGCAACGTGGCCCGCATGTTCGATATCGGCGAGCACAACGGTGACAAGTTCCTGACCATGGAGCTCGTCGACGGCGTTCCGCTCACGCGCGAGCTGGGCGCGCCGTTGCCGTGGGAGCGCATCCAGGCGCTCGCGGCGCAGATCTGCGCCGGGCTCGCCGCCGCGCATCAGATCGGGGTGGTCCATCGCGACCTCAAGCCCGACAACGTGCTGATCGAGCGCGGCACGCAGCGCGCGGTGCTCACCGATTTTGGCATCGCGCGCAGCGGCGACGACGCCGGCGTCACGCAGGTCGGGGTCGTGATCGGCACGCCGCGCTACATGGCGCCCGAGCAGCTCGCCGGCGGCGACGTCGACGCGCGCGCCGACGTGTTCTCGCTCGGCGTGATGCTGTACGAGCTCGCGACCGCCGCGCGGCCGTGGTCCGGTGACAACGCGATCCACATCGCCGTCGCGCAGGCCACGCAGCCGATGCGCCCGCTCGTCGCGTCGGTGCCGCCCGCCTTCATCGAGCTCGTCACCGCGTGCCTCGCACTGGAGCGCGACCAGCGCCCCGCGAGCGTCGAGACCATCGGCGCCACGATCGCGTCGATCGAATACACCGCGCGCGAGTCGCCGCTGCCGCGCGGCGTGCGCCCCGTCGCGCGGACGCCCTCGATCGCGCCCACGTCTGCGCCCACGACGTCGGTCAACGCAGAGACCGCGATCGCGGTGCTGCCGTTCCAGTGCGCCGAGGCCGACGCCTACCTCGCCGAGGGCCTGGTCGAGGACCTCATCGATCTGTTGTCGACCACGTCCGCGCTGCGCGTGCGCCCGGCCGGCGCGCTGCAGGGCAAGCTCCAGCACGATCCGCGCGAGGCCGGCAAGCAGCTCGGCGTCGACCACGTCGTCTCGGGCTCCGTGCGCCGCACGCCGGCAGGCCTGCGGGTCTCGGCGCGCCTGCTCGGCATCGCCGACGGATTCCAGATCTGGGCGCACCGCGCCGACATCACCGAGGCCGACGTGCTCGCGCTCGCCGACGAGCTCGGGCGCGGCATCGCGCAGGCGCTGTCGACGCGCGCCGCCTCGGCGACCGGGCCGATGGCGCCCGCGGCCGTCGAGCTCTATCTACGCGCCCGCGCCGAGCTGCGCCGCTTCTGGGGCGAGCACGCCGCCGAGGCGACGAAGCTGCTCGAACAAGCCCTCGAGATCGCACCGACCTCGCACCCGATCCTCTCGACGCTCGCCTACGCCAGCGTGCACACGTGGATCCGCCAGGGCGGCCCCGAGCTGCGGGCGCGCGCGCAAGCGCACGTCGAGCGCGGCCTCGCGAGCGGCTACGGCGAAGCGCACCTCGCCGCCTCCAACCTCGAGCTCAACCTGGGTAACCCCGAGCGTGGCGCCCAGGAGCTCGGCATTGCCCTCGCCCGCTCGCCGATGTCGGCGCCGGTGCACGAGACCGTCGCGCGCCTGCTCATCGAGGTCGATCGATCCGACGCGGGCCGCCGCCACATCGAGACCGCGCTCGGCCTCGATCCCGGCCGCACGATGATGGTGCAGCCCGAGCTCGCGCGGTTCGACGCGCTCGCCGGCAACTGGGACGCGGTCGAGGCCCGGCTCGATCGCGCTCTCCACGATCCGGATCCCGCGATCGTGCAGTTCGCCTCCGTGATCGAGGCGCGGTTCGCGGTGTGGCGCAAGGACATCGATCGCGTCGTCGTCGCGCTCGAGCGCGCCAAGTCCCGCCTGGCGACGAGCGACTTCGATCTCCTGGCCGTCTATCGCCGGTGGAAGGACACCGGGATCCACGAGCTCGCGCCGTGGGAGCGCTACGTCGCCAACCTGTTCGGTGGGGCGCGCCCGCACCGGCCGCAGCTCGCGGCGCTGCAGCGGCTCGCCGAGGTCGCATCGGCGATGCAGCACGACGACGCGATCGAGCTCGTCCTGCGCGCCGGCGCCGCCAACGGCCTCATCGATCTCGTCTGGCTCGAAGGCATGCCGCTGTTCCACCGCCTCCATGGACGACCGTGGTTCGACGAGGTCCACGCGCAGATCGCCAAGCACGCGGCGCGCGTGCTCGCCGCTTTCCGCGCCGCCGCCGGCTAACGGCGGCTAACGGCCCGCTGCTGCCGCGCGTTCGCCAGCGCCGCGGCAGCTTCGACCACGAGCGGATGTGAGGCGTCGAACGTCTTCGCGAAGACGGCGTGCGCGCGCTCGAGGTCGGCGAGCCCGGCCGCGGTGTGGCCTTGCTTCATGTGGAGGGCACCGCGCTGGCCGACGATGCCGGCGACCCGCGGGTGATCCGCGCCCACGACCTTCTCGAGGATCGCGATCGAGCGCTCGTACTGGGCGAGCGCCCCGGCACCGTCGCCCTTCGCGGCGAGCACCTTGGCGCGATAGCTCCGCGCATTGCCGACATCCGCGTGATCGGGCCCGAGGAGCTCCTCGAGCGCGCTGATCGAGCGCGCCACGTTGTCCTCGGCGCGCGCGAGGTCGCCGAGCTCGAGCAAGATGCCGGCGAGGTTGGCGCGCGCGTGGGCGGCCTGGATCTTCTCTCCACCCTCACTGGTGTCGAAGCCCGCGGCCGCGAGCGTGAGCTCGTCGCGCGCCAGCGGATAGTTCTCCGCCGCGGACGCGATCTGCCCGCGCGCGAGGTGGAGCGCGTTGACGACCGGATGGTTCGCACCCAGCCGTGGTTCGGCGGTCGCGATCGCCGCGGCGAGGATCCGATCGCCCTCGTCGAGCCGGCCGAGCTCGGCGACGACCAGCGCGAGCTCGTTGTCGATCTCGAGCGTCTCGGGGTTGGATGGATCCAGCGAGACCTGCAGCTCGCGCGCCTTGCGCAGCGAAGTCTCGGCCTCCGCATAGGCGGCCTGCTCGATCGCCATGCGGCCGCGCTGGTAGGCGAGCTTCGCCGCGAGCTCCGTCGGCGCACCGATGCGCGCCATGATCGCATCGAGGTCGGCGAACAGCTTGTTCACCGCCTCGTGCTTTCCGGCTGCCCCCCACACCTGGACGAGCTGGAGCCCGACCTCGACGCGCGTGCGATCGTCCCCCGCCGCCTCGGCGCGGCGCATCGCATCCTCGAACAGCGCTTGCGCGTCCTCGTCGTCCGAGTGGGTGGTCGCGTAGAGCCGCGCCGCGCGGGCGCCGAGCGCGGCGTGGGCGATCGCATCGGCCTCGTCGAGGACACGCTTCGCGATCTCGCCGGCCTGCTCGCTCTTGCCGGCGTACCTCAGCGTCGTCGCGCGCTCGAGGTCGGCACGCGCCGCCGCGAACCGCTCCGCGCGCGCGGGCTCCGACGGCGGACGCATCGGCGACATGAGTTCGCGTCCGCCTTCACAGGAGGCGACGCTGGTCGCCGCGCCGACGGCGTCGGCCGAGCGCTCGACGAGATCGGCGTCGGCCACCTCGAGCAGCCCGACCATCGTGGCGACCCCGCGCGCGTGTTCGTCGAGGCAGGCCACGCGAAGGTCGAACAGCTCGTCCGATTGCTCGCCGCGCACCTTGGTGGCGAGGCAGCTCGTGCGGCGCGCGTCGGCCCAGCGCGCCGGGAATGCGCGCAGACTCGCGATCGCGTGATCGGCGGCGGTCGCCGCGTACGGACGCTTCGTCGCCGCGAACGCCGCGCGGATCTTCTGCTCCTGGTGCGCGGTCAACGCAGGTGTCCGCGCTGTGTCGAGCGCACATGGATCGGTCGCCGAGCCGCCTGCGACGCGTGCGGCGATGATCGATGCGCCGGCGATCATCGCGACGCCGGCACCGACGCCGATCGCGATCTTGCCGCGGGGCACGAGCGCCGAACGCAGCGCCGGCACCAGCTCCGCGATCGTCGCGGGTCGCGTCGCGGGGTCCGGGCGAAGGCCGGTCACCAGCATGCGGCGCACCACCGCCGGGAGCCGCGGCGTACGCGGCAGCTCGACGCCCCGCCGCGCCTGCTCGCGGAGCGTCGCGAGGGTCGTCGCGTCGTAGGGCCGCCGGCCGTAGAGCGCCTCGAACGCCATCACGCAGAAGCTGAAGACATCACTGCGCGGATCGCCGAGCTGACCACCGAGGACCTCCGGGGCGGAGTACGCGGGCGTGCCGACGATGGCCCCCGTGGCGGTGAGGCGGACGGCGACATCGTCGAAGTCCTCGGGCGAGGACGTCCGCGCCGCGCCCGCGTGATGCGCGAGCCCGAAGTCGACCACCTTCGCGCGCCCGTCGCTGGTCACCATGACGTTCTGCGGCTTGATATCGCGATGGACGAGCCCGGCGGCGTGCGCGACCGCGAGCCCCTCGGCCGCCTGGAGCAACAGCTGGACGATCTCTCGCCACGTTCGCTGGCGCTCCGCGAGCCACGTCGCGAACGAGACGCCATCGATCAGCTCCATCGCGAGGTAGACCTCGTCGTCCTGGGTCCCGACGTCGAAGATCGAGACGACGTGAGGATGGGCGAGGCGAGCGAGGCCCTGGGCCTCCCTCCTCAGCCGAACGGCCGCGTCGGCGCGAACCGGCGAGGCGCCGCCGCGCAGCAGCTTGATCGCGACGTCACGGCGGAGCGCCGGATCGCGCGCCGCGTACACGATGCCCATGGCGCCCTCGCCGAGCTGGCGCTTCACGACGTAGCGCCCGATCCGGTGCGCGTCGGCCCGCGGCTCCTCTTCGGGCGCGAGCGCGAACGCGAGGAGCCGGCACTCGTCGCATTGATCGAAGTGCGCTTCGAGCGCGACCGCCTGCTCCGGCCGGAGTGTGCGGGCCAGAAACGCGTCGATCTGCTCGTGCTCCGGGCAGTCCGTGATCCCTACGTGCTCCACGACCGTCGCCGGATTGTAGCAACGGAGATGGGGAACCGCCTACGGCACGAGAACGGCGACCTCGAAGGTGACGTTCGCGTCGCTCTCCCCGCCGATCGCCGCGAAGCCGCCCGCGCGCACCTCAGCTGCGAGGTCGGCCGTCTTCACCGGCGTGCCGTTGACCGGTGGCAGATGGCGCAGCGTGACCGTCAGCTGGCCGTCGCCGCCCGCCCCGCTCGTGAATGTGTTCGCGAGCCCGATCGGCGAGCCGTTCACGTC
>DATLHR010000599.1:0-17983 GCA_035539815.1 Kofleriaceae bacterium | reverse complement strand
GTGGTGCCATGTCGATCTTCGAGCACCCCGTCAACACGCTCGCCGGCGAGCCTTCGAGCCTTGCTGAGTACGCCGGATCGCCGACGCTGATCGTCAACGTGGCGTCGCGCTGTGGCCTGACCCCGCAGTACACCGGCCTCGAGGAGCTGCAGCAGCGGTACGGCGATCGGGGCTTCAACGTCGTCGGATTCCCGTGCAACCAGTTCGGCGGCCAGGAACCCGGGACCGCCACCGAGATCCAGGAGTTCTGTTCGACGTCCTATGGCGTGACGTTCCCGATGATGGAGAAGGTCGAGGTCAACGGCACCGGCCGCCACCCGATCTACACGGAGCTCACCGCGCTCGCCGACGCTGGCGGCCATACCGGTGACATCCGGTGGAACTTCGAGAAGTTCGTGGTCAGCGCGGACGGCACGAAGATCACGCGCTTCGATCCGCGGACCACGCCCGGCGATCCGAAGGTGATCGCGGCGATCGAGAACGCCCTGCCCCACTGACGCTCGGGGCGCGCCCTACGTCGGCACGACCTGCACGTCGGCGAGCACGCCGTAGTGGTCGCTCGCGCAGATCGCGTCCGCGCCCTGGCCTTCGCGCTCGGTGAGCACGACGCGCGACGCGTGCACCGTGCCGCGGCTGTCGCGCTTGCGGCTGGTGACAAACACGTAGTCGATGCGGCGGTCGATATCGAGCGAGCGCAGCGGGCGCGTCAGCTCGTTCTCGCTCGACCACGTGATGCCCTGCTCCGGCCCGTCACCCGGTATCACCTCGCGATGGTGCCGCAGCCACGCATCCTGAAAGTGGGTGCGGCGACCGTCGAGCGTGGTGAGGCCGCGCAGGAAGCGGATCTCGTCGGAGTCCGGCGTCGCGTTGAAGTCGCCGCACAGGATCTGCGGCGGGCTCGTGTCCGTGCGCAGCTCGCGGATCGCGGCGTCGATCGCGAGCACCTGCCGCTCGCGCGCGACGCCATCGTCGAGCCGATAGTGCAGATGCGTCGTGTGCACCCAGAGCGGGCCGCCGTCGCTGTGCACCTGCGCCGACAGCAGCAACCGCGCGTCCGCGGGGCGCGGCTCGGGCAGCGGCAGCACGCGCGTCTCGCCGAACCCGCGCGCGAGGATCGCGAGGCCCTCCTGCCCCGCCGGCAGCTTGGGGTGCACGCCGTCATCCCACTCGACGGCGACCGCATAGTGCGCGGCGAGCCCGAGCCCTTCGGCGATCACCTCGGCGGTCGTGCGCCCGGCCTTGCCGTCGAGGGGACGGACCTCCTGCAAGCACACCACGTCGGGCGCGAGCGCCTTCAGCTGCCGGATCGCGAGCGCGATGCGGCGATCGAGCGGCGCTTCGGTGCCCCAGAAGTTGAGCGTGACGACGCGGAGGTTCGTGCCCACGCCGCGAACGTATCACCGCGCGCCGGCACGCATCGCGGCGCCGACCCCGCGCACGAGGTCGGCGACGACTAGCGCGAGCAGCGCGTACACCGCGAGCAGCACCATTGCCTGGAACGTCCGCTCGGTAAACGACATCGGATAGACGTACGTCGTGATGCGCTTGGGACCGCCGGACTCCGCCTCGTCGACGCGCGTGACCGACCGGACCGAGCCCGAGAGCGCGTGGACCGGATACGTCACGGCGATCCGCGCGATGGTCCCGACGCTCCGGTCGCGGACGTCGATCACGCCGGTCTTGATCCCGAGGAGCCATGCAGGCCCCTCGCGGCGCTCCGAGGCGCGGGGCACCACCGCGACCTCCCGCACGGCGCCATCCCGCGCGACGGAGAGGACGACCTCGCGCGGCGCGACCTCGGCGACCGTCTCCTGGAGACTCGGCCAGAGATACGCATCGAGCCTCCGGCCGTTCGCCGCCACGATCACGTCGCCGGGGCGCAGCTTGTCCTTGGCGTCGAAGCCATCGATGACCTCGGTCACCTGATAGTGAGACTCGACGCGGCGGCCAAGGCACGCACCGAACGCGAACCCGGTCGCGAGGACACCGAGGACGCCGATGAGCGTGCCCGCACCGAACGCGAGCGCCTGCGCGCGAAGGCTGCCGTGCATGCCGCGCAACATGCGACGGCGCACCAGCTCGCGGAGCATGACGATCACCGCCACCGGGACCAGCGCGATCAGCCCCGCCGCCGACAGCATCTCAGTTCCCGCGATAGATACAGCGCGACGTCGGGGTCTCGGACACGACGACCTCGACGAGGCCGGGCAGCCCGGCGGCGAGCCGCTGCCACATCCACACGGCGAGCAGCTCGCTCGTCGGGTTGAGCAGCCCGTCGACCTCGTTGAGCACCTGATGATCGAGCATGCGCACGAGCGGACCGACGTGCTCGTCGATCTCGGCGAAGTCCATCACCCAGCCGCGCTCGGAATCGATCTCACCTTCGACGATGACGTCGACGTTGTACGTGTGACCGTGCATGCGGGCGCACTTGTGGCCGGGCGGCACCTTCGGGAGAAAGTGCGCCGCTTCGAACCGGTAGCTGCGCTCGAGGCGAGTCCGCATGCTGGCGGTTTGTAGCCCACCGCGGCGTCGTTAGGAAGTGCCGCGCCACGCGGCCGCGGGTCAGCGCACCTGCAGCTGCTGGATGCGCTTCCGGATCAGCTGCGAGTCCTTCGCCGACGGCGCGAGGAGCACGTACCTGCGCAGCGACTTGATCGCGTTCCCTTTGTCGCCCGCCTTCTCGTAGGCGAGCCCGAGCTGGCGGTGCGCGGCCGCGAGCTTCGGCTGCTGCGCGACCGCCTCGCGATACGCCCGGATCGCGCCGGACGTGTCACCTGCGATGAACCGCTTCGTGCCCTGGTCGTACGCCGCGCGCGCCTTGTCGGGATCTCCGGCGGCCGGCCTGGTCGCCACGCGCCGCGCGGGCGAGCCCGGCGTGGCGGGCGCGCGCCCCGTCGCCGGCGTCCTCGAGGTCGTGGCGCGCCCCGCCGGCTTCGGAGCACCGCTCGTCGCAGCGGTCGCATCGGTGGACGTCGTCGCCGCGACGTCCGTCGCTCCGCTCGCCGCGCCAGCCGCCGCCCCCGAGCCGCTCTCCGCGCTGCCGGCGCCGGGGTCTGTCGACGCTTGCACCTCGGCCGCATCGATCGCCTCGACGACGCGCGCATCGGGCGTCGCCGCGCGCTTCGCTTCCCCGTTGGTCTCGACGATCGCGGCCGTGGTCGCCGGCTTTGCGTCGTCGCCGCCACCGCCCGCCGTCGCGGCGATCACGATGACGAGGAGCAGCGCCGCGCCGAGGCCGGCGCCGATCATCAGCTTCCGCTTCGAGGCCCCACCGAGCGACGCCACCGAGGAGGTCGTCGCGAACCGCTCGTCGCCAGCCGATGGCGTGACGATCCACGACGGATCCGGAACCCCGGCCGCCAGCGTAGGCCCGCTGCCGCTCATCGATCCCACCGGCACGGGCGCCGCGACGCCGAAGGGCGGCATCGCCGCAGGCGCCTGCTCGTCGAGGTGCGGCATCGCCGCCGGGGTCGGCGCGGCCGCCGTCGCCGGCGCCGTCATCGGCGTGACCAGGACCGTGGGCGTTGCCGGCGCGGTCGCGGCGATCGGGCCTGTCGCGCGTCCACCGGGCAGTGGCGGCGGCAAGGTCGGCGATCTGCGCCCGCCGACGGGCGGCAGATTCGTCGAGCCACGCACGCGTCCCGAGCCGGGCCCCTGCATCGTCGCCGGTGCAGCGGAGGCGGCCGTCGACGATGGCGCGGCGGCTCCACCGGCGGCCGGCGGGTTCGTCGAGCCGCGCACGCGTCCCGAGCCGGGACCGTGCATCGTCGACGCTGGCACGCTCGCCGGCGGGCCCGCGCCGGGCTGCGTGCGCGCACCGACCGGTGGCGGACTCGTCGCGCCACGCACGCGACCCGAGCCGGGACCGTGCATCGTCGACGCTGGCGCGCTCGGCGCGGGGCTTGGTGCTCGCGCCGTCGGGCCCGAGCCGGGCGGCGCCGTCAGGGCCGTGTAGCTCGGCCCCGACTGGACCGGCGTCCGCTCGGCGCCGAACTTCGTGTTCGGTGCACCACCCGCAGACGGCGGGCTCGTCGGCCCGCGCACGTGACCCGAGCCGGGACCGTGCATCGTGGACGCTGGCGCGCTCGGTGCGCGTGCCGTCGGGCCCGAGCCGGGCGGCGGCGTGCTCGCACCGACCGGTGGCGGACTCGTCGCGCCACGCACGCGCCCCGAGCCGGCACCGTGCATCGTCGACGCGGGCGCGCTCGGCGCTCGCGCCGTGGGTGGTGGCGTGATGCGAGGGACGGGCTCGGTGTCGGGCGCCGCGGGGATGTGCGTCCTGGGCAAGCTGCCCGAGCCCAGCGACGAGGGCGGTGGTGTGAGGCGAGCGACCGGCTCGGTATCGAGCGGCGGCGCGACGCGGTGGACCGGCTCGGTGTCCGGCGCCGTCGGGATGACCGGCTTCGCGGTCCCCGACGGGACCTTGACGGTCGGGATGCTCGCGGTGCGCCCCTGGGTCGAGACGACGAGCGTGGGCGCCGGCGCCTGGGTCGAGGTACGGGTGCGCGCGGTGGCGGGCGTCGCGGTCGCGGTGCGGGGCAAGGAGGGCGGCGCGAGGCCGTCCGACTCCTCGCTGCGCTTGGTCTCGCGCTCCGGAATGCGCACCGCGCTGGTGGTGCGCGTGGGCGCGGCCTTCGGCACCGGCAGCACCGTCCGCGCGCGCGCCGGCTTGGGCGCGGGCGCGTCTTGCTCGGTCGGCCCATCGGCCGCGCCGCGCGGGGGAGGCTTGTTGCTCATCGTCCGGTCACCTTGGCGATCACGTCACCCACTCCCTGCTCCGCCGCGGCTTCCGACGGGAACACCTTGGTCTCGTTGCCACGCAGCTCGCGCGTGTCGACGTCGAACAGCGCGACGCGCACCTTGACCTGCTTCTTCTTCCTGCCCGGCCCGATCTCGGTGAACAGGATCTGGTTGGCCTGCAGCGCCTTGCCGACGGCCTCGTAGCACGCAGCCGATGGATCGATGCACTCGATCGAGATCTGGAGCATCTCGAGCGAGATGTTCGAGAGCTGCGGCGGGTCCACACCGTCGAGCCGCGCATCCGCCATCAGCTCGGTCGCGCGCTTCGCGGTGCGCGGGAAGCGCTCGCTCTCGGCGGGCAGCACCGCGAAGATCGGGCGCCCCGTCACGAGGATGCCGGCGGCGTTGCGCTGCGGCGGCGCCGGGGCCTTGGGCCGCGGACATCCGCTCACTGCTCCGACAAGTGCCAAGCAGCTGATGCTCCGGGTCGCCCAGTGCACGGAAAGTGGATCGTAGCACGCACCGTCGGCAATCACGCCAGTGGAGTAGAGTTCGGCGGTGCGCAGCTGGTGCATCACGGTGGGGCTGCTCGCCGCCTGCGGTGACAACCTGCCCCCGCCGCCGCACGAGCTACCGGCGTGGGAGCGCGGCCTCCCGCCTGCGTTCGTGATGGGGGTGCGGCGCGGTCTCACCCCGGTGCGTGGAATCGTGCACCTGCACTCGCCGTACTCGCACGACGCGTGCGATGGCTCGCCGCGCGATCCGACCGGCGCCGTCGACGAGTGGTGCCTGGAGGACCTGCGGGCCGCGCTGTGCACCACCCACATCGACTTCGCCGCCCTCACCGACCATCCCGACTCGATGGCCGACGAGGAGTTCCCCGCCCTGTTCAGCATGCGCGGCGCCGATCAGCCCATCCTGCGCGGCGCCGACGCGATCGCCTCCCGCATGCGCTGCCGCGACGGCCACGAGGTCATCATCACGGTCGGCGGCGAGGACGAGCTGATGCCGATCATGCTCGACCGTCACGTGCCGGGCACCGTCGCCGAGCGCCGCGCCATCTACAGCGCCAGCGACGTCGCCGCTGCGACCGCCTTCCGGGACGCCGGTGGCCTGCTGTGGATCGCGCACCCCGAGCGGCGGCCGCTCGAACGGCTGCGCGAGCTGCGGCCCGACGGCCTCGAGGTCTTCAACCTGCACGCCAGCCTCGACGCCGATGCCGAGCTCGAGCCATTCGAGGAGTCCCGCCCGGGGAGCCCGCAGGCCGACCTCGCGCTGCTCGCGTTCCTGCAGCCGGACGGCCCCGCGCTCGACACGTGGCACGCGCTGCTCTCCGAGGGCCACCACCTCGCGATCACCGGCGGGACGGACGCACATCAGAACGCCCTTCCCCGCACCCTGGCCGATGGCGAGCGGGGGGATTCGTATCGCCGCATGCTGCGCTCGCTGAGCAACGTCGCGCTCGTCGAGGATCCGCGGGACGTCGATCAGCTCCGGGCCGCGCTCGCAGCGGGCCGCACGTACGCGGTGTTCGAGCTGCTCGGCACGCCGGAGGGCTTCGATGCGGTCGCCCGCACGCCGTCGGGCGCGCTCGTCGAGCTCGGCGGCACGGTGCCGTTCGCGGAGGGCGCGGTGCTCTCGATCGAGCTGCCGCGCGTGCGCGGGCTCGATCCCCTGCTGCCCGCGCCCACGATCACGGGCAAGGTCGTGTGGATCAAGCCGGGCGGCGCGCCCGTCGTGATCTCCGAGCGGACCGACCGCATCAATGTCAACCTCGGCGCTGTAGGCGCGTACCTCATCGAGGTGGACATCGTGCCGGCGCACCTCGGCCCGTACCTCGGGGACCTCGGGACCGCCCTGGCCGAGCAGTCGCGGCCGTGGATCTACACCAGCCCGATCTACGTGCAATGAGCGCGGCACACTGCTACGTCCTCGGGATGCGCTCGCTAGCTGGGCTCGCACTCGCGTCCCTCCTCGCCGGTTGTCCTTCGACCACCGGGGGCGAGTGCCTGAACGATCCCGACTGCGAAGGCAGCGAGGTCTGCGGTCGCGACGGCACGTGCGCCTCGTCATCGTCGGTGCGTCAGGTAACCGTCATGTGGACGGTGAACGGCGCGCCCGCGACGATGACCAGCTGCGCCGCGCATCCGGATCTGTTCGTCACGTTCCACGCCGGTCCCGGCGACACGCTCGGGTACGCGCCCGTGCCCTGCTTCACCGGTCAGTTCAACATCGACAAGCTGCCGCTGCGGTTCACCTCCGCCGAGCTCGGCGTCGATGGCAGCGCGATGTCGTCGACGAAGGCGATCACCGGCGCCACGGTCGCGTTCGATCTGCGCTGAGTGGCAGCGGAGCTACTTAAGCGCCTAGCGGTCGTGGCCTTACGATCCGAGTCTGGGTATGGTCCGCCCCGATGGCGACCGCCAGTATCAGTACTCCCGATTCCAAGCGAATCGAGCATCACGACCACGACGAGCTCGTCGAGACCACGAGCGAGGAGCTCGCACCGCTGTATCGCCAGATGCTGGCGATCCGGCGGCTTGAAGAGGCCTCGGCCAAGGCGTATTCGCAAGGCAAGATCGGCGGCTTCCTCCACCTGATCATCGGGCAGGAAGCCGTCTGCGTCGGCGCGATCGCCGCGCTGCAGCCCAAGGACTACGTCGTCGCGACCTACCGCGAGCACGGCCACGCCTATGCGAAGGGCGTTCCCGCGCGCCCGATCATGGCCGAGCTGTACGGGAAGAAGACCGGGCTCGTGAAGGGCCTCGGTGGGTCGATGCACTTGTTCGACAAGTCGACCAACTTCCTCGGCGGCTACGGCATCGTCGGCGGCCACGTGCCGATCGCGGCGGGCGCGGCGTTCGCGTCCAAGTATCGCGGCGACGGCGCCGTCACGCTGTGCTTCTTCGGCGAGGGTGCCTCGACGATCGGCGGGTTCGCCGAAGGTCTCGCGCTCGCGGCCCTGTGGAAGCTGCCGGTCGTGCTCATCTGCGAGAACAACCAGTACTCGATGGGCACCCCGCTGTACCGCTCGCTCGCGGTCGAGGACGTCTCGCTGCGCGCGCTCGCCCACGGCATGGCGCGCGATCGCTTCGACGGCGATGACGTCGTCAAGGTGAAGCGCCGGATCGCGGAGGCGGTCGAGCGTGCGCGCACGACCGGCGAGCCCACGCTCGTCGAGGTCGTGACCTACCGGTTCCGCGGTCACTCGATGTCCGACCCCGGCCTCTACCGCACCAAGGACGAGGTCGAGGAGTGGAAGCGCCGCGACCCGCTCAACCGCTGCCGCGAGCGGCTCGTCCAGCTCGGGTTCCCCGAGACCGAGCTCACCGCGCTCGAGGACGACGTGAAGGCCGAGATCGAGGACGCCGTGAAGTTCTCCGAGGAGTCACCTCCCGCGGACGAGTACTTCCCCTACGTCATCAAGGAGGGCTGAGATGGCGGTCATCAGCTATCGCGAGGCGCTCAATCAGGCGATGCGCGAGGAGATGGAGCGCGATCCGAACGTCTTCATCATGGGCGAAGAGGTCGGGCACTACAACGGCGCGTACAAGGTCACGCAAGGCATGTTGCAGCGGTTCAGCGAGCGCCGCGTCGTCGACGCGCCGATCGCGGAGATGGGCTTCGCCGGCATCGGGGTCGGCGCCGCGATGGTCGGGCTGCGGCCGATCATCGAGTTCATGACCTTCAACTTCTCGCTCGTCGCGATCGATCAGATCGTGAACAACGCGGCGAAGATCTATCAGATGAGCGGCGGGCAATATCACATCCCGATCGTGTTCCGCGGCCCGAGCGGACCGGCCGTCCAGGTCGGCTCGCAGCACAGCCAGGCGCTCGAGAGCTATTACGCGCACGTGCCGGGCCTCAAGGTCGTGATGCCGGCGACGGCGTACGACGCGAAGGGCCTCCTCAAGAGCGCGATCCGCGACGACAACCCCATCGTGTTCATGGAGGGCGAGACGCTCTACAACACGACGTGGGAGGTGCCGGAGAGCGAGGAGCTGATCCCGATCGGCGTCGCCGACGTCAAGCGCGAAGGCAAGGACGTCACGCTGATCGCGTGGTCGAAGATGGTGTGGACGTGCCTCGACGCGGCAAAGGAGCTCGCGAAGGAAGGCATCGAGGCCGAGGTCGTCGATCCGCGCACGCTGCGCCCGCTCGACGTCGAGACGCTCGCGGCCTCGGTACGCAAGACCGGGCGCTGCGTGATCGTCGAGGTCGGCTGGCCGGTCGCCGGCTTCGGCGCCGAGGTCGCGTATCAGATGCAGCGGTTGTGCATGGACTCGCTGGACGCGCCGATCGAGCGCGTGTGCAGCGACGACGTGCCGATGCCGTACGCCAAGAACCTCGAGGACGAGGTGCAACCGCAGGTCAAGGACGTGGTCGCGGCCGTGAAGCGCGCCCTCTATCTCTAACGCGCTCACACCCCTGGAGTAACCCCATGGCTCAGATCATCGGACTGCCGAAGCTGTCCCCGACGATGGAGGAAGGTGTCCTCGTTCGGTGGACGAAGAAGGAAGGCGACAAGGTGTCGCCCGGTGACCTCGTGGCAGAGGTCGAGACCGACAAGGCCAACATGGACTTCAACATCGAGGACGACGGCGTCCTGTTGAAGCTCCTCGTGAAGGAGGGCGACACCGTCAGGCTCGGCGCGCCCGTCGCGATCATCGGCAAGGCCGGCGAGGACGTGACCGCGCTCGTCGCGGAGGCCGCGAAGCAAGGCGCTGGTGGTGGTGGCGCCGCCGCGCCCACGACGACGGCGAGCGCCGCGCCGCCCAAGCAGATGGGGGTCGAAGACTCCGCGCAGGCACCCGCCGCGCAGCGGCCGACCACACCGCCCGAGCAGCGCGCCGCGCAGGCCGCCCAGGCGACGAAGCCGGCCGCTCCCCCCGCCGCGAAGACCGCGCCCACGCCCTCGGGTAACGGCAAGATCCTCGCGTCGCCCCTCGCCAAGACGCTCGCGATCGAGCTCGGCATCGATCTGCGCACGCTCCAGGGCTCGGGCCCCGGCGGCCGCATCGTCGAGCGCGACGTGCGCGCCGCGGCCGCGGGCGGCGGTAACGGCAAGGCGAAGGCGGCCCCTGCGGCGCCGGCGCCCGCCCGCGAACGCGAAGAAGCTCCCGAGGAGCCCTCGCAGGCGCTCGCCGTGCGGCACGCGCGACAGATGGTGCCAGACACCGACGCCGACTACGAGGACGTCCCCGCGTCCAACGTGCGCAAGCGGATCGCCGTGCGGCTGACCGAGGCCAAGCGCGACGTCCCGCACTTCTACCTGATGCGCAAGCTCGACGCGGCGCCGCTCCTCGCGTTCCGCGCCCGGCTCAACGATCTGCTCGGCGACCGGGGCAAGGTCAGCGTCAACGACCTCATCATCAAGGCCGTCGCGCTCGCGCTGCGTCGCGTGCCCGAGTGCAACGCCGCGTGGGAGGGCGACGCGATCCGCCGGTACAACCGCGTCCACATCGGCGTGGCCGTCGCGATCGAGGACGGCCTGGTGACGCCGGTCGTGCGCGATGCGGATCAAAAGGGCATCGGCGCGATCGCGGCCGAGGTCAAGGACCTCGCCGAGCGCGCGAAGCGCCGCGGGCTCAAGATGCACGAGATCCAGGGTTCGACGTTCAGCGTGTCGAACCTCGGCATGTTCGGCATCGAGCGATTCACCGCGATCATCAATCCGCCCGAGGCCGGCATCCTCGCCGTCGGCACCACGGTCGACGAGCCCGTCGTCGGCAAGGACGGCGCGATCGTCGCCGGCAAGCGGCTGACGGTCACGATGTCGTGCGACCACCGCGTGATCGACGGTGCGCTGGGTGCCCGCTGGCTGCAGGCGTTCGCCGAGCTGTTCGAGAAGCCCGAGAGCCTGGCCCTGTGACCGACGACAATGGATCCGCGAGTGCGAAGCGCGAGCGCTCCCCAGGAGGAGGGAATCCCCGTGGGATGAGCGAGAAATCGCGCAGCGAAGCGGAGCGACGTGTGGAGTACGATGTCGTCGTCATCGGCTCGGGGCCCGGTGGCTACGTCGCGGCGATCCGCGCCGCGCAGCTCGGGCTGAAGACCGCGTGCATCGAGCGCGAGAGCCTCGGCGGCATCTGCCTCAACTGGGGCTGCATCCCGACCAAGGCCCTGCTCCGCTCCGCCGAGGTGCTCGAGACGTTCCTCCATGCGAAGGACTTCGGGATCACCGTCGGCGACGTGAAGCCGGACTTCGCCGCGATCATCGCGCGCAGCCGCGGCATCGCCGACAAGGTCAGCAAGGGCATCGGCTTTCTGTTCAAGAAGAACAAGATCACGTCGATCATGGGCACCGCGAAGCTGCTCCCCCGCAGCGGCGCGTGGAAACCACACCAGATCGAGGTGACGTCGAGCGAGGGCAAGAAGACCGTCGAGGCGAAGCACGTGATCCTCGCGACCGGCTGCCGCGCGCGCTCGCTGCCCGGCATCGAGATCGATGGCGATCGCATCATCGAGTACCGCAAGGCGATGTCGCTGGCGACCCAGCCGAAGACGATGGTCGTCCTCGGGGCGGGCGCGATCGGCGTCGAGTTCGCGTCGTTCTACCGCTCGATCGGCACCGACGTGACGATCGTCGAGTTCCTCCCGCGCCTCGTGCCGAACGAGGACCCGGACATCTCGAAGGAGCTGACGCGCGCGTTCGACAAGCGCGGCATCAAGTCGCTGGTCGCGCACAAGCTCACGAGCGCGAAGAACGAGGGCGGCCGTGTGAAGCTGACCGCCGAGCCCACCGCGGGCGGCGCCAAGGTCGAGCTCGAGGCCGACGTGCTGCTCGTCGCGATCGGCGTGCAAGCGAACACGGAGAACCTCGGCCTCGAAGCGCATGGCATCCCGCTCGATCGCGGCTTCATCAAGACCGACGCCGAGAACCGCTGCGGCGACGGTCTATGGGCGATCGGTGACGTGATCGGGCGCGGGCTCGCGCACGTGGCCTCGGCCGAGGGCGTGTTCGTCGCCGAGAAGATCGCCGGCGTGCACGCCGAGCCCGTGCGTTACGACGCCATCCCCGCGTGTACCTACTGCGCACCCGAGATCGCCTCCGTCGGGCTCACCGAGGAGAAGGCGAAGGCGCAGAACGTGCCCGTGAAGGCCGGCAAGTTCCCGTTCACCGCGCTCGCTAAGGCGCGCGCCGCCGGGGATATGACCGGGTTCGTGAAGGTGCTCTGGCACGCGGAGACCGGAGCGCTCGTCGGGGCGCACCTCATCGGCCCCGCGGTCACCGACCTGATCGCGGAGCTCACGCTCGCGAAGACGACCGAGGTGAACGCGGAGAGCCTGCTCGCCACGATCCACGCGCACCCGACGTTCGCCGAATCGATCAAGACCGCGACCGAAGACGCGCTCGGCCACGCGATCGATCTGTAGCGCTCGCCGGCACGGCGTGCGCCCTCGGCGCATGCGGCCGGCGCCCGGCGATACTGGCCACGCCGCGCGTCAGAGCCGACGCCGGGCACGCCGAATCGCGCGCCTACATGCCGTGATCGGGGCATGTGCCTTGCTCTGCCGTGGGCACATGAGAAAAAGGTTTACGAAAACTGCCCTGATCCTCCTGACGCTCGGCGCAGGCGCGTGTGGCGATGCCTCCTCGGTGGACAAGGAAGGCCCCGGCGTGCTGCTGGCCCCCTTGAAGGGCGCGATCTTCACGACGCTCGCCGACGGCACGCGCGTGAACGCGAACATCTACGCCGACAAGGATGACGTGTACCTCGACGGCGGCCCGGGCCCCGGCGCCCCCGGGATGGCGGCGTGCTTGCCCGAGGGCTTCTACTACTTCCAGGTCACCGATCCGTCCGGCATGACACCGCTGTCGACGGACGAGATCGGGTGTCGGCGGTTCGAGGTGACCGCCGACTGCGAGATCGAGTACGAGCCGGAGAACTGCGCGATGCCGCACGCCGTCGGCATGGACCTCAACGACGGCGGCGACACGATCGCGCTGATGCCGTACCTCGACACGCCGAACAATGGCGACGAGTACAAGGTGTGGGCGACGCCGGTCGACGAGTACGTCGAGGGCGGCGCCAACTTCGGCTTCATCAACAGCTCGTCCAAGACCGACAACTTCAAGGTCCGCCAGGCGCCGCCGAAGTGCGGCGACGGCGAGCTCGACGAGGGCGAGCAGTGCGATGACGGCAACACCGTCGGCGGCGACGGCTGCTCGGCGATCTGCACGATCGAGCCCCCGTGCGGCAACGGCATGAAGGACGAGGGCGAGGAGTGCGACGACGGCAACAACGTCGACGGTGATGGCTGCTCGGCGATCTGCACGATCGAGCCGTTCTGCGGCGACGGCACGCTTGACAGCGGCGAGCAGTGCGACGACGGCAACAACGAGGACGGCGATGGCTGCTCGGCCGATTGCGCCATCGAGAGCCGCTGCGGCGACGGCACCGTCAACGAAGGCGAGCAGTGCGATGACGGCAACACCACCGGCGGCGACGGTTGCTCCGCGACCTGCGAGGTCGAGCACGGGCCGAAGTGCGGGAATGGCATCCCCGAGGAAGGCGAGCAGTGCGACGACGGCAACGATAACAACGAGGACCAGTGCACCAACGACTGCAAGATCTGCGATGTGATCAAGCCGCTCTGACCGGTCACTTATCGAGCAGCTGAACGATCAGAACGTCACGATCGTCGCGCGCCGCCTGTGCGGTGCTCTTCCTCGGCGCCGGCTCGGGCGACGCGGGGACCGAGCGCAGCACCGGCGGCGCGCGTGGTTGCGGCGACGGTGCGGGCTCGGGCTCCGGCGGTGACGTGATCACCACGGGCTGCGCGTTGGGCTCGGGGCGGGTGGTCAAGGTCAGGAGCTGCTCGCCCAGCACGAGATCGCGAGCAGGGAGGCGCTCCCCCTCGTCGAGCTCGACCTCGACGAGGTGCTTGGTCTCCGGATCTACGTACATATGGGTCACCCGGCCGAGGCGACGACCGGTGCGGTCGACCACCGGCAAGCCGCGGAGATCGTCGCCGTTGCGATCGAGCTCCCATTTGTGCGGAGTCGGGCGGCGTGGACGGTGGGCTGAGATCTCATCGGCGCGCTGATGTGAGGACGGCATGTGGACTCCGAGCGAACGCGTTGCAGTCCGCGCGCCACGCGCGACATAGGCGCTCGCCTTCGTCGTGGCGGTGAGGTATCCATCAGCCGATGTCCGACTCGCGCGTGCACCTCCCGGTCGTGCAGGGAGCTTCCGACCCGGCGCCGCGCCGGCGGCATCCCGAGTGGATCCGCGCGACCCTGCCGTCCAAGCCCGCGTACTTCGAGCTGCGCGCGATGGTGAAGGAGCTGCAGCTCCACACCGTGTGCGAGAGCGCCAGCTGCCCGAACATCGGGGAATGCTGGACCCGCCGCGCCCTGACGATCATGATCCTCGGCGATATCTGCACGCGGTCATGCAGGTTTTGCGACGTCACGACGGGGCGCCCCTTGCCGGCGGATCCGGACGAGCCGCGGCGTGTGGCGGAGATGCTCGGCCGCCTCGCGCTCGAGCACACCGTGATCACCTGCGTGGACCGTGATGACCTGCCCGACTTCGGCGCGGCGCACTGGGCCGAGACGATCCGCCGCGTGAAGGAAGCGTGCCCGCAGATGACGCTCGAGATCCTCGCGGGCGATTTCAAGGGAAAGACCGAGCACGTCGACGTCGTGCTCGACGCGGATCCGGACGTGTTCGCGCACAACCTCGAGACGGTGCCGCGCCTCTCGCGCCAGGTCCGCGTCCAGGCGAGCTACCCGCGCAGCTACAAGATCCTCGAGCACGCGCGCAAGCGCGGCGCGATCACGAAGACCGGCCTGATGCTCGGCCTCGGCGAGACGCGCGAGGAGATCGAGGAGGTCCTGCGTGACGTCGCCGGCCTCGGCGTCGACATCGTCACGCTCGGGCAGTACCTGTCACCGAGCAAGGAGCACCTGGCGATCGAGCGCTACGTGCATCCCACCGAGTTCGCCGAGCTCGAGGCCTACGCGCGCGCGCAGGGCATCACGCACGTCGTCTCGGGCCCGCTCGTCCGCTCGAGCTATCACGCCGACGGCCAGGCCAAGCTCGTGCGCGACCTGCGCGCGGCCAAGGGCCTCGCGCCGATCAGCTGACCACGTCGTAGGCGAGCTTCACCACGAGCGCGCCCGACACCGCCACGACCGCGATCCGGATCAAGCGCGTCCCGCCCTTCATCGCGAGCCGCGCGCCGAGGATGCCGCCCACGAGCTGCGCCGCCGCCATCGGCAGCGCGATCTCCCAGCGCACGGTGCCTTCGGCGCTGAACGCGGCGACCGCGGCGAGGTTCGAGGCGAAGTTCACGACCTTCGCATCTGCGGTCGCGTGCACGAGGCTGCGCCCGCACAGCGTCACGAACCCGACGATCAGGAACGTGCCCGTGCCGGGGCCGAAGAAGCCGTCATAGGCACCGATGGCGAGCGCGAGCGCCGGCACGCCGAAGGTGCGTACGAGGCGGTGGGCCGTCACATCGTCCGTGCGCGAAGGCTTGCGCACGAGCAGCAGCACCGCGGCGCCCATCAGCAACGCGATCACGATCGGACGCAGCGCGTCGCGATCGATCAGCAGCACCAGCTGCGCTCCCGCGAGCGAGCCGACGAACCCCAGTGGGAACGTGAGCGCGGCCTGCCGGCGATCGATGCGGCCGGCGCGCGCGAACTCGATCATCGCCGCCCCCGAGCCCCACACGCTCTGGCCCTTGTTGGTGCCGAGCGCGACGTGCGGTGGCAGCCCCGCGGTGAGCAGCGCGGGCAGCGTGATCAGCCCCCCGCCCCCGGCGATCGCGTCGATCGTCCCGGCGCACAGCGCACTCAACGTGAGCACCGCGATGACCCAGGCGTCCACGGGGCGACGATAGCGAAAAGATGCCGACGCGCGCGCGCCCGCTATGCTGCGATCGTGGAGATCACCGTGGTCGGCGCCGGCGTGATCGGTCTGACGACGGCGCTCACCCTCGAGGAGCACGGGCATGATGTGCGCGTCGTCGCGGCGGCGGCGGGGGCGCACATCACCTCGGCGGTCGCAGGCGCCGTCTGGTTCCCGTATCGCGCCGGCCCTCCGGACAGGGTCGCCGCGTGGGCCGCGTACACGCGCGCCTGGCTCGAGCGGCTCGCGCACGATCCCGACGCCGGCATCGACCTCTTGACCGGGTACGAGATCACACCCGACGAGGGCCCCGATCCGCCGCGCCCGTGGTGGGCCGCGAGGATCGACGTCACGCGGGCCCCGGCGCCCGTCACCGGGGCGCCGCTCGCCTGGCAGTTCGTGGCGCCGCGGGTCGAGCCGGCGCTGTTCCTCCCGTGGATCGCAGCGCGACTGCGTGCGCCGATCGAGCACCGGACCGTCGTCGACCTCGCCGCGGAGCCCGGCGACCTCGTCGTCAACTGCACCGGCCTCGGCGCGCGCGAGCTCGCCGCGGATGACCTGCTCTATCCACTGCTCGGTCAGATCGTGATCGCCGAGCCGGGCGCCACCGATCGCACGATCAGCGTCACCGATCACCGCGACGAGGATGCGATCTTCTACGTCATCCCGCGCCGCCACGAGCTCGTGCTCGGTGGCTGCTCGATCCCGTGGCCGCCCGGCGCCGGTGCCCCGCCCGACCCCGCCATCACGGCTCGCATCCTCGCGCACGCGCGGCGGCTCGGCGTCCCGATCGGCGGCGTCCGCACCGAGCGCACCGGGCTACGCCCGTATCGGCTCGCGGTGCGCCTCGAGCGCGAGGGCCGCGTCATCCACAACTACGGCCACGGCGGCGCCGGTTTCACGCTGTGCCGAGGCTGCGCCGAGGACGTGGCGCGCCTCGTCAGAAGCTGAGGAGGCCCGCGGCGTACAGCGTCGCGAACGCGCCACCCAGGAGGATCACGGCGACCGCGATCCACACCGGCACGCGGGAGCCCGCCGCGGCGGCGGGCGGGGGCTCGGCGACGCGCGCACCTGACTTCTTCTCGCCGGTCTTCGCGGCGGGCGGTGCCGCGGCGCCACGCCCGGCCGACTCGCTCTTGCCCGGCTTGTCGTCGCGCACGTGCAGCATCGTCGGATCGTCGTCGCCGATGCGCTTCTTGCCGCCCTGGACGACGATCGGCTGCTTGCCGAGGAGGTTGTCGTCGATCGCGGTGACCTCGTTCGAGTCCGTGCCGACGGGGATGCGCGACTGACTGCGCAGCGAGGGCCGCGGGTCGTGCATCCGCGCGGGCGCCTTGTCGTGCGGCATCTCTTCCATCGCCAGCACCGAGGCGTGCACGAGCCCCTCGGTCAGGCACGCGTCCCAGGCTTCGCGCAGCGCCGCCTCGGCCTCGGAAGCGTCCTTGAACCGCGCCTTGTCGGAGGGCTGCAGCGCGGTCATCACGATGTTCGAGATCGGGTCGGGGATCGAGCCGTCGTGGCGCGTCGGCGGCGGCGCGTTGCCCTGCACGACGTAGCCGTTGGTCGTCTTCGTGTCCGGCCCCTCGTACGGGATCCGCCCCGACAGGCACTCGTAGAAGCACGCACCCCACGCGAACACATCGGCCTGCGGCGTGTAGCGGCCTTCCTTGATCGCTTCGGGCGGCGAGTACCCGGGCGTGCCCATGAAGATGCCGACCTGCGTGAGATCGGAGTCGGGCATGCGCGCGATGCCGAAGTCGGCCAGCTTCCACCGGTTGTCGCCGGCGTGCAGCACGTTCGCCGGCTTGACGTCGCGGTGCACGATGCGCTGGCGGTGGGCGAACGCGAGCGCCGACGCGAGGTCGAGCGCGATCGACACGCACCTCGACAGCGGGATGCGTACGCGATCGAGGCGATCGGCGAGCGACTCGCCCGGCAGGTACTCGAGCACCATGAACGGCGCGCCGGTCTCCTCGTCGACGCCGACGTCGAAGATCGTCACGATCGCCGGGTGCTGCATCTTCGCGGCGGCTTTGGCCTCGCGCTGGAACCGCTCCAGGAACGCCGAGCGCACCCGGCGCCCCTGTCCCTGCGGGGACATGATCGTCTTCACCGCGACGACGCGGTCGAGCAGCGGATCGCGCGCCTTGTAGACGACGCCCATCGCGCCCTTGCCGATGACTTTGACGACCTCGTAGCGGCCGATGCGCTGACGGGACTCTTCACCCGCACCGTGCGCGATGCCCGGCGGCGCTTCTCCCTTCAAGCGCGTCGCGGTACGCGGCCTGACAGACTCGTCGCCCATGTCGCGGGACCAAGTCTAACACGGTGGATGCGCTGGCGGAATTTCAGGGCTGGCGCGGGATGACCGGGGA
>DATLHR010000598.1:0-5892 GCA_035539815.1 Kofleriaceae bacterium | reverse complement strand
GAACAATACCGGCGGCACCACCCCCGGCAGCAACGACGTCGTCGCCTCGAACAACACGACGAACAACACCACCGGCAGCAACGACGTCGTCGCCCCGACGCCCGACGCTGCCCCGGTCGCGACGACGAACACCAACGACGATATCAAGCTCGAGTGCCTGCGCCTCAAGGCCGCCAAGAACTGGACGGGCCTCGAGGAGTGCACCACCCGCCTCGCCGCGACCGACGCGGCGACCGCCAAGGGGCTGCGCGCGACGGCGATCAGCGAGAACAAGGCCGAGACGACGCTGCGCAACCTGAACGACGCGCTGAAGAAGGTCGACATCAAGGCGGCGAGGACGGCGTTCAACGCGATCGGCGAGGACTCCGTCTACAAGCAAGAGGCGAAGGAGGCGTTCCTCCCCGCCGAGGCGCAGCTGGTCAACGACTACGAGGAGCGCGCGAGGTCCGCGGCGGCCGACAAGAACTGCAAGCAGGTCGACAAGATCGTCGCCGAGGCGCGCAAGCTCGGGGTCGAGGCCAAGGCCAGGGCCGTCAAGTGCACCCCGGAAACGGCGACGTCGAAGCCGTCGGGCGGGAACACGGGCGGCGGCACCACGACGAACAACGGTGGAAGCTCGACGAGCTCGCCGCCCGACTCCAAGTGCGACGCCGAGGCCCTCGAGGCCAAGGGCCAGGATCTGCTGCAGACCGGCATGGATGCGGCGGCGCTGAACCAGCTCGAGGCCGCGTACCGCTGCAAGCCGAACGCGAACCTGCTCAAGCTGTCGTTCCTCGCCTCGTGCCGCTCGAAGAACGCCGCGAAGGCCAAGCTCTACTACAGCAAGATCCCGAACGCGCCTGCGAGCATCACGCAGATCTGCATCCGCAATGGCATCCAGATTCCGTAAGCGCAGATCCTTAATGTTCGCGCTTATTTGACCGCGCTAGCCGACCTGGTGTAACGAGGGTTTAGACCGGGCGTTACCCAACGCTCGGCGGTTCCTCGGAGGCGACATGTTCCGGTCTGCTTGTGCTGTTTCCCTCGTCGCGACGCTCGGTGTTGCTGTCGTCGGCGGATCCACGGCCCACGCGCAGCCCGCGGGTAACATCGATCTCAGCGGGTTTCGTCCTGCGATCGACTCGCGCGGCTACCTGACCGTCAACGCGTCGCAGGTGCTCGGGCACAAGGAGTTCTCCTTCGGCCTCGGCTCGCTCGACTGGGGCTACAAGCTCCTGACGTTCGAGAACGGCACCTCCACGTACTCGATCGACAACATCATCACGGCGACGCTGATCGCGGCGTTCGGCGTGAAGATCGGCCCCGCCGAGCTCGAGTTCGGTGCGTCGGCCCCGCTGCGGATCATGAACGGTGATCGCGGCCCGGACTTCGAAGGCAACGCCAGCGATCCGAACGACAACGAGCAGTTCAAGCTCGACGGCCAGGGCCTCGGCAACGTCGGCATCCACCTGAAGACGCGCTTCCTCAACACGAGCAAGGCGCCCATCGGCCTCGGCGTGATCGCGAGCCTCTACCTGCCCACGACGAACCCGAAGAATCGGTTTCTCGGGGAGGAGAAGCTGACGCCGCAGATCATGGCGATCGTCGACAAGGAGTTCGGCCGCCAGCGCCGGCTCCGCGTCGCGCTCAACGGTGGCGTGCGCATCCGGCAGACGTCGTCGTTCACGCAGAACGACTCGACCAACCCGAGCCCCCAGCCGGCCCCGGTGACCAACCAGACGATCACGGCGTCGACGGAGATCCCGTTCGGCGTCGCCATCGCGTACGCGATCTCGAAGCAGAAGTTCGACGTGGTCGCCGAGCTGATCGGCGCGGTGCCCGTCGGTGACAAGGAGAACTATCAGCCGCTCGAGGCGATCGGCGGCGTGAAGGTCTACCTCGCGCGCAACTCGTTCCTCTCGCTCGGCGCCGGCCGCGGCCTGCTCGCCGACAAAGGCGCGAACCCCGACTTCCGCGCCTTCATCGGCATCGTGTTCGAGCCGAACATCGGCGACCGCGACGGCGACGGCCTCAAGGACGACGTGGACAAGTGCCCGGACGATCCGGAGGACTTCGACGACTTCGAGGACGAGGACGGGTGCCCCGAGCCGGATAACGATCGCGATGGCATCCTCGACGAGGATGACGAGTGCCCGCTGATTCCCGAGGACAAGGACGGGTTCCAGGACGAGGACGGCTGCCCCGAAGGTGACAAGAACGATCGCGACGGCGACGGCATCCTCGACAACGTCGACAAGTGCCCGGACGACCCCGAGGACTTCGACAACTTCGAGGACGAGGACGGCTGCCCGGATCCGGACAACGACAAGGACGGCATCCTCGACGTCGACGACCTGTGCCCGAACGACCCCGAGGACAAGGATGGCTTCGAGGACGAGGACGGCTGCCCCGATCTCGACAACGACAAGGACCGCATCCTCGACGTCGACGACAAGTGCCCGAACGAGCCCGAGACCTACAACGGCACGGATGACGAGGACGGCTGCCCGGATCGCGGCCGCGTCGTCGTGACCGACACGTCGATCGAGATCCTCGACATGGTGTACTTCGAGTACAACAAGGCCGTCATCAAGTCGCAGTCGTTCCCGATCCTCGACGCGGTCGCGGCGACGCTGAACGGCAACCCGAGCATCCAGCTCGTCGAGGTCCAGGGGCACACGGACGAGCGCGGCAACGACGCGTACAACCTCGACCTGTCCGACAAGCGCGCCGCCGCGGTCAAGAAGTACCTCATCGACAAGGGCGTCGACGCGGACCGCCTCGAGTCGCAGGGCTACGGTGAGACCCAGCCGATCGATCGCCGCAGCAACGAGGCTGCTTGGGCGAAGAACCGCCGCGTGGCGTTCCTCATCCTCAAGCGCGCCTCGGACTGAGCGGACGAACTGGCACCGGCGAGGCTAGCTGGTAGGCTGACGCCGTGATCAAGCTGCTGATCTACCTGGCGCTCGCCGCGGGCCTCGCGTACTGCGGCGCGACCGTCAAGCTCGGCAAGCGCACGTTCTTTGGCCACGTGCGTGCGATCTGGGCCACGGAAGAGGTCCAGGATCTCAAGCAGGGCGTCGAAGAGAAGGCGGGGCCGGCGATGCAGCGGGTCAAGCGTGGGGTCGAAGCCGGGCTGTCCGACGAGGCGGGATCGGGATCGGCGGTTGGCTCGGCGGCCCGACCATGAAGTTCCCGCTGACGGAGCAGCTGATCGAGGAGGCCCGCCGGTTCGAGCTGCGGTCGGCGTGCCGTCACTGCTTCTTCTGGAGCGAGCGGCGCGGCGCGTGCTGGCACGAGTGGCCGGACGAGGGGCAGCGCCGGTGGCCCCTGGATGCGCAAGACCCGGTCACCGGGGAGCGGCCGACCGAGGTCGCGTTCTGCAAGGAATTCGAGCTGGCGTGATGTCTTGAGTCCGGCGACTCGATACCATGGGAATCGTTGAGTCCGATCACGTCGACCAATGCGGAGCTCGAGCTCCCATGGAACAAGGTGCGGTCGCGGGTACCCCGCCGATACCCGCACCTCGTGCTCGCGTGGTCGCTCGACGAGCCTGAGCGCATCGGCGAGGCGTTGCCGATCGAGCGCGCGACGAGCATCGGGCGCGGCGGCCCGCTCGACGATGATCCTGCGCCACGCACGTCCCTGCACCGGATCCGGCCGTTCAGCTTCGTCGAGGGGCCGCCGATCGGCAGCGCGCGAATCTCGCGACGCCAGTTGATCGCGGAGCCGGTGGGCGAGGACGAGGTTCGGCTGCGCTCGGTCGGGCGCGCGCTCATGCGGATCGGCGGCAAGCCGGTGACCGAGGCCTCGGTGCGCGCCGGCGACGTCGTCGAGATCCACAACGCGGCCGTGTTCCTCGTCGCGAGCCGACCGCTCGAGCTGCCGGCGAGCCCGCCCCTCGAGTTCCCGTTCGGGGCGCCGGATCCGTTCGGCATCGTCGGCGAGAGCGAGAACGCGTGGAGCCTGCGTGCCCAGCTCGCGTTCGCGGCCTCGACCGATCGCCACGTGCTGATCGTCGGCGAGAGCGGCGTCGGCAAGGAGCTCTCCGCGCGAGCGATCCACGGGCTGTCGTCGCGCCGCGCGAGCACGTTCGTCGCGCGCAATGCGGCGACGATGCCCGAGTCGCTGATCGACGCCGAGCTGTTCGGCAACGTGAAGAACTATCCGAACCCCGGGATGCCGGAGCGGCCGGGGCTGATCGGCGAGGCCGATGGCTCGACGTTGTTCCTCGACGAGATCGGTGACCTGCCCGAGAAGTGCCAGGTGCACCTGTTGCGCGTGCTCGACGATGGAGGTGAGTACCAGCGGCTCGGCGAGGCCAAGACGCGGCGCTCGTCGTTCCGCCTGGTCGCGGCGACGAATCGCCCGCTCGAGATGCTCAAGCACGACTTCCTCGCGCGGTTCACGCATCGCATCGCGCTGCCCGGGCTTCCGGATCGCCGCGACGACGTGCCGCTCGTGCTCGCCGAGATCCTGCGCCGCACCGCGCGCAACAACCCGACGATCGCGGCGCGGTTCTTCGAGCGGCGCTCCGGTCAGGTCGCGGAGCCGCGGCTCGCGCCGGAGCTCGTGGTGCGGCTCCTGCGGCACCCGTTCACCCATCACGTGCGCGAGCTCGAGCGCATCGTGTGGCTCGCGCTCGGCACCGCCGAGGCGGACTACATCGGCATCACGCCGGCGGTCGAGGCCGAGCTCCGCGACTCGGCCGAGTCCGCGAGCGAGAGCGTCGAGCTCGACCGCGAGACGCTGGCCCAGGCGCTCGCCGCGAATGGCCGCAGCCCGACGCGCGCGGCCAAGGCGCTGGGGCTGAAGAATCGGTTCGTGCTGCTGCGCCTGCTCAAGAAGCACGGCCTCTCGGTCGATGCGGAGCATGACGGATGAGCGACGCGCGCGTGCTGCGAGAGACGCTCGAGATCGTGCTCGCGAATGACGACACGTTCCCGCGCCGGTTCTACGAGGTGCTGTTCGAGCGTCACCCGCAAGCGCAGGCGCTGTTTCACCGCAGCAGCCACACCGCACAGAACAAGATGTTCGCGAAGAAGCTGACGGCGCTCGTCGATCACGTCGAGGATCCGGCGTGGCTCGAGCGCGAGCTCACGACGCTCGCTGCGAATCACGTCGGCTACGGTGTGACCCCGGAGATGTATCCGTGGGTCGGCGAGGCGCTGCTCGCGACGCTGCGCGAGGCCTGCGGCGCCGCGTGGACCGCCGACGCGGAGCGTGCGTGGACGGACACGTACGCGGCGATGACGCGCGCGATTCTGTCCTCGACGTGACGACGGCCGGCAGGACGGGCAACGAGCACCGGATCGCGCTCGCGCGCTGCATGGGGCTGGGCGCGCTGCTGATCCCGCTCTACTACGTCCTCGACGTGTTCGTCGGCTACACGCTGTACGGCACCGGGCACCTCGCGGTGGTCATCGCGGTGCGCGCTGCCGCCATCGTGATCGCGGCGGCAGCGTGGTGGATCGCGCGCGATGCGAGGTTCTCGGACCGGACGGCGCGGGTGTCCCATGCGATCGGCCTCGGCCTCGTCGCTGCGGCGATGAGCGTGCTCGCGTATCTGCACGGTGGGCTGGTCAGTCCGTACATCCAGGGGCTCACCGTCATGATCATGGTGCGCAGCGCGACCGTCCCTGCACCGTGGCGCGAGTCGGTGCCGCACGGCGTGCTCGTCGTGATGATGTATCCGGCGGTGTTCGCGCTGATCTACGCGAGCGATCCGGCCGCGCACGCGGCATGGCTGACGCAGGACGCGCTCGCGTTGTTTCTCGCCAACTGGCTCATCGTCGTCGGTGCGATCTTCTGCGGCTCGCTCGGCAGCCACGCGACCTGGGTGTGGAAGCGGCAGCTGTTCCAGGCGCGCAAGCTCGGGCGCTATCGGCTGCAGGCGCCGATCGGCAAGGGCGG
>DATLHR010000597.1:0-2356 GCA_035539815.1 Kofleriaceae bacterium | reverse complement strand
ATCGACCCGGCGGTGACCGCGACCTGCTCCCATGCGCTGGACTCGCAGGCCTCGTCGTCGAACGGAGTCGCATCGGTCAGGAGCACGATCGCGGAACGCGCGACCTGCACACGTCTCCTCGACGGCGCGCGCCCGGAGAGCCTCGAGGTCGCATTCGGCGACGGCACGCGGACGACCGCGCACCGCGTCGCCGACGCGAACGCGTGCGAGGCGGAGGCGTTCTACGTCGACGATCCGGCCGCCCCGACGAAGGCCACCCTGTGCAGCGGCCGCGCCGGCATCGGCGGGTTCTGCGAGGTCACGTACCTGCGGGCGCGGATCGCGGGGCCGCCGACGATCAGTCCGCGCTGATCGGCCGGCACACTTCGCCGGGACCATCGGCGACGGTCACGCACCTGGTTCCGTCGGGGCACGTCTTCGCATCACCGCAGCGCAGCTCGCAGCTCGTGAACTGCGGTCCCTTCGGCCCCGCGATCCCCGAGTACTGCTCGCACGTCGCCGGCGCGACGCACTTGTCGCTGCACGGCTGGCCGAGCTTCGAGAGGTCGAGCGCGGGCGTCTCCGGGCTCGGCGCTGGCGGGGTCGGCGGCGTCTCCGACGCGGGCGCCTTCGAACCACAGGCGGTCAGCGCGGCAACGACGAAAGCGAAGCTGATCGAGATGCGATGCATGGCGACGTTTTAGCGGATCGCCATCACGTGATCGATCACCTCGCGCAGACCGGCGCCCTCGGGACGCTCCGTCAGATACGCCGGCTTGTACGCGAGCTCGTCCCAGTACGCCTTGATGTTCGACACGCCGACCGACGTCGGGAAGCCGTTGAACATCGGGGCGTCGTTGAGCGCGTCGCCGACGTAGACGTACTGCGAGAGGTCGTTGGCGTCGCTGCCGAGGACCTGGCGCACCACGGTCATGCACGCGCTCAGCTTGTCGAAATGCGGCGGCCCGAAGTTGACGTGCACGCTCGAGCGCGAGGCGAGGAACCCCGCCTTGGACAGCATGCGCACGCACGTCTCGGCGTCCGCCTTGGACAGCGAGACCTCTTCGTTCCAGTCGATCGCGAGATCGACCTCGCGATACTTCGAGTCCGACGACAGCCGCGCGCCGGGCACTTTCGAGGTGACCTCGATCGCCGCGTCCGTCATGCGCCGCCGCCACTCCGGGATGCTCGATGCAGGGACGCCGTAGATCTTCTGGATCTTGCGGCCCTCGCGCACGAACGTGACACCACCGTTCTCGGTGACGCACGCGAGTGCGGGCGTCATCTTCATGAACGCGTAGCCAAAGCCCGCGGGCCGACCGGTGACCAGCACCACCGGAACACCCGCTTCTCCCAGCCGCTCGAGCGCCACGTAGGTGGACGCCTCGATGCGGTCACCCGTCGTCATCGTCCCATCGACATCCGAGAACAGCGCGCGAACAGGTCCGCGCAGATCAGAGAGCGGGCGTGTCATAAGCGGGGCGCTTCATAGCACGCCCACCTCGCCCGCTCGCTCGCGCGTCACGCGATCAACCGAAGCGCGACGTCCTCGTGCGCGATCACCGCAGGCGCCGACACCCGCATCGACCGCTCGCGCTGCCGCGACAACCAATCCTCGAGGTCATTGCTGTTCAGGCGAACGATCCCGCCGACCTTGAACACCGGCAGCGGATCACCCGCGCGCCGCGCCATGTACCGGCACCAACGCTCCGAGCGGCCCAGCGCCGTGGCAATGCCCTTCCAGGTCTCGACGAAATTCGACATGCTCGTTCCTCCGTGCCCGCCGCTTTGTGCAGTGGCTGTGCCGAGGTCCGACCATCGGCGCAAACCATGGAATTCCATGGAGGTTGGGGATCTGCCGCCGCTCGGAAAATGACGGACGTCCACCACTGTCAGGTGTCAGCGACGCAAAACCTGACACAGGTGTCGCGGAACGGCCGCACTGGCAGATCGCAGAGCCGGCCAGTAAGCTGTCACGACATGCGTGGAATCGTGCGGCTTTGCGCCGCGGCTGGGGTCGCCGCAGCGGCGTCTCTCGTGACGCCGACCCTCGCGTCGGCGGGCAACGACATCTACCCGCTCGCGAAGGTGCAGCGCGGGCAGACGGGCTACGGAGTGACCACGTTCGCAGGGACTACCCCCGAGCGCTTCACGTTCGAGGTGGTCTCGGTGGTGAAGAACTTCCTGCCCAAGCAGGACATCATCCTCGTCAAGTCCGCCGATCCGAAGCTGCAGGTGTCGGGGTTCTGGCAGGGCATGTCGGGCAGCCCGCTCTACATCGACGACAAGCTCGTCTGCGCGTTCTCGTATGGCTTCCGCTTCAACAAGGTCGCGCTCGGTGGCTGCACGCCGATCGACTACATGAAGAAGGACGGCG
>DATLHR010000596.1:0-6169 GCA_035539815.1 Kofleriaceae bacterium | reverse complement strand
GTCCCACCTCCCGCGCCGCCGCGTCCGACACGCCCTCCGTTGGGCCGACCCACGGCTACCGCGACACCGGTCGCGCCGGGAGGCGCGGAGTCGAGCGTCACGACCTGATCGCCTCCCGCTGCGCCCGTCGTGGGCGGCGTGGGCGGCGGCGGCTCCGTGGTTTGCCGCGGCGTCTCGACGGCCTTCGTGACCGTGCGCACCGCGGCAGGCTTGGTCACCACCTTGGGCTGCACCGGCTCCTCCTGCACGGGAGGCTCTTCGACCTTCGCGACCGGCGGTGGCGGCTCGGTGACCACGGGCGGCAGCTCGATGTCGAACATCTCGATGTGCGGCGCGGGCTCCGGCGGCTCGGGCGGGTTGTACACGCGCACCACGTCGGCGAGCACGACGAAGATGAGGTGGACCGCGATCGTCCCTGCCATCGACAGCTCGAGCGTGGACGAACCCGGGCGCACCGGCGGCAAGCCTAGCGCTACTGTCGAACGTTTTCGAGCGCGATCGCGGTGACGCCCGCTTGCTGCACGAGGTCGATCGCGCGCATCACGTTGGCGTACGGTCCGAGCCGGCTACCCGCGATGATCGCCTTCGGCTTGCTCGTCGCCGCGGCGATCTGCTTGATGCGCGCGATCGCCGCGGTGTCATCGGCGAACTGGTCGCCGTTGACCCAGAGCTCTCCCTTCTCGTTCACCGAGACGCGCAACGTGCTCTGCACCTCACCGCCGGTCGAGGCCTTCGGCTTGTCGATCTCGACGCCGCGCGCGACGATCAGCTTCGCGGTGACGATGAACACGACGAGGATCACGAGCACGACGTCGACGAACGGCGTCACGTTGATATCGGTGATGCCCGCGTTCTCGTCGTCGTTGTAGAGGCTGCCGCCCGCCATCAGGTCTTGTCCTCGGCGGCCCCGGCGGGCTTCACCTCGACGGGCCTGGTCTTCTGCGCGTACACCTGCTCGAGCACCGCGTGCGCGCACTCGTCGGCGCCGGTCATCACGACCTTGAGCTTGCGGCCGAAGTAGTTGAACGCCGCCACGGCGGGGATCGCGACCAGCAGACCGACCGCGGTGGCGACGAGCGCCTCGGCGATCGCGTTCAACGTCAGGCGCTCCGCCTCGGCGGACTTCACCGTCAGGTTCTGGAACGCGCTGATCACGCCGAGCACGGTGCCGAACAGGCCGACGAACGGCACGTTGTTACCGAGCGTGCCGAGGATCATGAGGTTGCGATCCGCGCCGCGCCGCCAGCGCGCCCGCTCGCCGTGCATCGCCTCGGCGACCACCTCCGCTCCGCGCGCGCGCTCGCGAACGCCGCGCAACGCGACCTGCACGGGGATCGCCGGATCGTCCTTGTACTTCTTCTCCAGCCGCTCGAGCTCGTCGCGCTCGAACGCGCCGCGCAGCTCGCGGAGGAACCGCTCGGTGTCGGTGTCGCGGCCGCGGAACCACAGGAAGCGATCGATCATCACGCCGACCGAGATGACCGACAGCAGGATCAACAACCACAGCACCCAGTTGGCGCCCAGCTGGGCGAAGTCGACAAAGGCCTGCGCCAGGTCCATGGCCGCGAAGTGTTACGCGGCTTGGGGGCCGTCGTCGACACGGACGTGCACGGTCTTCACGGTTCGCAATCAGGGGGCAGGGTCAGGCAACTCGGAGTCCCCGATCTCGGTCGAATCCTCAGGCCCTCGCTCCGCCTTCATCAGCTCGCGCATGACGGCCGTGGCGTACGCACCGCCGGGGAGCGTGAAGCCGACGTCGATCGTCGTCGGGTCGATGACCTCGACCGCCGCGTCGCGCACCTCGATCGTCGCGTCACGCCGCGTCCCCTCGGCGAGCGAGCGTACCGTCGAGAAGCTGGTGGCCTCGAGCCCCGCCGCCGCGAGCACCTGCGCCTCGCGCTCGGCCGCCGGCGTGCCCTCGGGGGGCCGGCGCATCCTGTCGCCGAACATCGGCCCGGTCAGCGCGAGCTCGCCCGCGACCAGCCGCGCCTCGTCGGTGGCCGGGTCTTCGCACGTGAACATCCCGCCGCCGCGCTTGTGCAACACGTCGCCGGCGAGCACACGCCGGTACAGGCCGTCGTCCATGCGCGCGCGCAGCCACGCGTTGAACAGCTCCGACTGCAGCGATGACACGAACAGCCGCGCCAGCGACTTGTCGCGCCCGATCCGCCGCGTGCCGGCGAGCAGCTCGCGGCCCTTCTGCGCGTTGTCTCCGTCGCGGCCGAACCGCTGCTCGCCGTACCAGTTGGGGGCGCCGGGAGGCTCGACGAGGCGCGCCAGGATCGCGCGCGCGCGCTCGGCCGCACTGTCGGCGACGCCGCGCACGCGCAGCTTGAACCGGTTCGCGCGCACGTGGCCGGTGCGCAGCTTGTGGGGATGGCGCGCCGCCTCGAGCACGCGGATCCCATCGATGGCCAGGGCGAGCGCCGCCTCGGGAGTCAGCGGCGGCGGCAGGCTGATCCACTGCCGTGTCACCGCGTGGCGATCCTTCATGCCGGCGACGCCGAGGTCGCGATCGTTCGGCAAGCCGAAGGCGGCGGCGATCAGCTGCGTCGCTCGCCGGGTCGTGAGATCGCGCTTCTCGATCTTCACGAACACGTGGTCGCCTGCTCCGGAGGGCAGGTAGGCCGGCTCCTCGTCGACGAAGAAGTCGTCATCGGTCGTGCGCAGCACGCCGCCGATGCCGGGTAGCTCGTGGGTCAGGTACGGCAGCTCCACCGCCCGCGGTGTTACCATTCCTCCATGTCCCGCGCGTGGCTCGCGATCGCCGTCCTCGTCCTCGGATGCGGCGGCCGCTACGGCGGCGCGGGGCCCGAGCGAGCGAAGGCGCCGCCACCGGGTGGGATCGAGAACGCGGGCCTGCCGTACGACGTGCTCGACGGGCGCACCGGCCGCCAGGTCGACGAAGCGGCGTTCTGGGGCCGGCTCGCCGCGGCGCGCGCGGTGTGCGTCGGCGAGGACCACTCGAACCCGCACCACCACTGGGTGCAGCTGCAGATCGTGCGCCGCCTCGTGACCCAGCGCCCGCCGGGGACACCGTTCGCGCTCGGGCTCGAGATGGTGCAGCGCCCGTTCCAGGGCGTGCTCGACGACTACGTCGCGAAGCGGATCGATGCGTCGGCGCTGCAAGCGCGCGCGGCGTGGAAGGAGCGCTGGGGCTACGACTGGGCGTTCTACGCCCCCACGATCGATGCGGCGATCCTCGGTGGTGGGGTCGTGCTCGCGCTCAACGCGTCACGCGAGCTGACCAAGCAGGTCGTGCGCAAGGGGCTCGAGTCGCTCACCCCCGAGGAGCGCGCGCAGGTCCCCGAGCTCGTGCTCGACGACGTCGCGCACCGCGCGTGGTTCGATGCGCTGATGGAGGGCATGGGGGGCGCCCACGCGCACGGACAGGGCCACGACAAGGAGGCAGCGCCGTCCGCCGAGGCAGCGCCTCCGCCCGCCGGGGAGATGCCGAGCGCCGAGCGCGTCTACACCGTTCAGGTAATCTGGGACGAGACGATGGCCGACACCGCGGCGAAGTGGCTCGCGGGGAATCCGAACGGCCACGCCGTCCTCCTCGCCGGCAACGGGCACTGTCATGACTCGGCGATCGTCCGCCGGCTCCAGCGACGGGGGATCCGAGACGCCGTCTCGGTGCGCGCCGTGTTCGACAAGGACGGCGAGGTCGCCGAAGCGCTCGCGAAGCCGGCGAATGACTTCCTGGTCGTGCTGCACGTGCCACACTGAATCATTCGATGTACCGCCGTACCTCTCCCGCTGGCTCGCGACCCGCTGCGCTGGCCGCCTTGCTGACCTCGAACGGCGTCCGCACCTGGGGCTGGCAGGTCGAGGCCAACAAGGTCGAGTGGTCGGAGGGCATCGACGAGGTGTTCGGACTCGAGCCCGGTCAGTTCGAGGGCTCGTACGAGGGCTTCCTCGCGCGCGTCCATCCCGACGATCGCGAGCTGCTGACCACGGCGATCAGCGGCGTGCTTGCGGGGCCGCACGACGAGTACGCGCTCGAGCACCGGATCGTGTGGCCCGACGGCTCGGTGCGCTGGGTGGCGTGCCACGGGCGGGCGACGCGCGAGCACGGGCGCGCCGTTCGTCTCGACGGCAGCATCCTCGACATCACCGGCCGCCGCGCGACCGAGCAAGCGCTCGGCGAGAGCGAGGCGCGGTTTCGATCGGCGATGGAGCACTCGCCGATCGGCATGGCGCTCGTCGCGACGTCGGGGGCGTTCCTCGACGTCAACCCGGCCGCGTGCGCGTTGTGGGGCTACACGCGCGAGGAGCTGTGCGCGGGCGACTTCCAGCGCATCACCCACCCCGACGACGTGGAGGAGGACCTTCGCTACACCCAGGAGCTGCTGTCGGGGCAGCGCGCGACCTATCAGCTCGACAAGCGCTACGTGCGGCGCGATGGCTCGATCTTGTGGACGCAGCTCCACGTGTCGCTCGTGCGCGATCGCGACGGCACGCCGCTGTACTTCATCTCCCAGATCCAGGACATCTCCGCCGCCCGTGCGGCCGCCGCCGCGCTCGCGGAGCGCGAGGCGATGATGCGGCAGCTCGCCGAGAACCTGCGCGTCGTGCTGTGGGTGCGCAGCGTCGACGA
This sequence comes from Kofleriaceae bacterium, assembly GCA_035539815.1. GTDB lineage: Bacteria > Myxococcota_A > Polyangia > Haliangiales > Haliangiaceae > JABFXX01. The sequence goes on along the minus strand of DATLHR010000596.1, from coordinate 1,569 downwards.
GAACCGCATGCTCTACGTCAGCCCGCTCTACGACCAGATGTTCGGGCAGCCTCGCTCCGAGCTCTTCATCAAGGCGAATCGCTGGCTGCAGATGGTGCACCCCGACGACGTTCCGCGGCTCGTCGCGGCGATGAAGAACGATCCGGGGCGCTTCGACGAGCACTTCCGCATCCTTCATCCGAGCGGCACCACGCGCTGGATCCACGGCTGCACGTTCCCGATCCGCGACGCCGAGGGACGCATCTACCGGGTCGCCGGCACCGCCGAGGACGTCACCGATCGCCGCCGCGTCGACGAGCAGCTCCGTCATGCGCAGAAGCTCGAGGCGTTTGGTCAGCTCGCCGGCGGGGTGGCGCACGACTTCAACAACATCCTCGCCTGCGTGCTGCCTCACGCCGAGCTGTGGTCGCGCGACGAGCAGGTGCCGGCCGACGTGCGCGAGTCCCTGCACGAGATCGGTGACGCTGCCCGGCGCGCGGCCGCGCTCACGCGTCAGCTGCTGCAGCTCGGCCGCCGCGACGTGTTCCAGCCGCGCGACGTCGACCTCAACACGTCGATCACCACGTTCGTCACGATGTTCCGCCGCGTGCTGCGCGCCGACATCGCCCTGCGGATCTCGCTCGTGTCGTCGCGGCTGATGGTCCGCGCGGATCCCAACCTCGTCGATCAGGTGCTGATGAACCTCGCGGTCAACGCGCGCGATGCGATGCCGCAGGGAGGCACGCTCTCGATCGCGACCTCGCACGTCGAGCTCGCTGAAGAGGAGGCGCGCGCGCTGCCCGATGCGGCGCCCGGGCGCTATGCGTGCATCGAGCTGCGTGACACCGGGGAAGGCATCTCGCCCGAGCACCTGCCGCGCTTGTTCGAGCCGTTCTTCACCACCAAGCCGGCGGGGAAGGGCACGGGGCTCGGGCTCGCGACGGTGTTCGGCATCGTGAAGCAGCACCGCGGCACCATCACCGTGAGCTCGACCCCCGAGGGCACCACCTTCCGCGTGCTGATCCCCGAGGATCGCGCGTCCGGTGGCACCTGGACCGCTCCACCATCCCCCGCGCCCACGCGCGGCGACGCGCTGATCCTCGTCGTCGAAGACGAGGCCTCGGTGCGGCGCGCGACCGAGCTCGCCCTCGTGCGCCACGGCTATCGCGTGCTCACCGCCCCGGACGGCTACGCGGCGCTGCGCATCCTCGAGGAGCGCGGCGATACGATCGACCTCATGATCACCGACGTCGTGATGCCGGGCGCCCTCGATGGGCTCCAGCTCGTGGAGCGCCTCAAGGCACGCAAGGCGCGCACGCGTTACCTGCTGACCTCGGGCTACAGCGCGGACCTCCACGGCCACGAGCTCGCCGAGGGCGAGAGGTTTCTGCCCAAGCCCGCCTCGGTCACCCAGCTGCTCGACGCGGTCGCGCGTGCGCTGGCTTAGCCCGCCTTAGTCGCCGCTAAGCAGCGCGTATAGCCGTTAAGACGAGCGCACTGCGCATCGTTGGCAAGTCGTTCTCCCAGAAGGGGGAGCCGCCAAGATCGCCAAGATCGCCAAGCAGAAGGAAGTCTCGGGCCTTCGGCCCG
>DATLHR010000595.1:0-9784 GCA_035539815.1 Kofleriaceae bacterium | reverse complement strand
GCATTGGCCTCGGCCGCGCGGATGTTCGCCTTGGTCAACCCGAAGTCGTAGATGCGGTACGAGATGTTGCCCGACAGGCCGGTCGAGTAGAACGGGTCGAAGAACCCGCCGCTCGTGTCGGCGACGCCGTTGACGAACCCGCCTTGCGTCGTGCGCGCGGCGACCGTGCCGTTGAGCGTGACCGTCGGCTTGCGGATCACCTTGGCCTGATCCACGCGTCCCTTCGCGGCCTCGACGTTGGCCTGCTGGAGCCGGATCGACGGCTGCTGCTGCAGCGCGAGCTCGATCGCGCGCGCGAGCGTCAAGGTCTGCGTTTGCGTCTGCGGAGGCGACTCGCCTGGGGGTTGTGCGGCCGCGGGAACGGCGACGAGCACGACGAGCAGCAGGCTGCGGATGGACTTCATGTCTCGTACCTCAGGGCGGTGATGGGATCGAGCTGCGAGGCCCGGATCGCGGGATAGAGCCCGAACCCGACGCCGACCGCGGTGGACACCGCGAACGCGATGAAGCCGGTCTCCGTCGGGAAGAAGAACTTGTAGCCGAACATGTCGGCGATCAGGTGCGCGCCGCCGTAGCCGAGCGCGAAGCCGAGCACGCCGCCGATCGTCGACAGCACGATCGACTCGAGCAGGAACTGCGTCATCACGTCACGCGGCTTGGCGCCCACCGCCATGCGAATGCCGATCTCGCGCGTTCGTTCGATCACGCTGACCAGCATGATGTTCATGACGCCGATGCCACCGATCAGCAAGGACACCGCGGCCACGATCGCGAGCAGCGTCGACACGCGCTCCGCCGACTGCTGGCGCACCTGCGCGTACTCTGCCGGGTTGCGGATGCGGAAGTCATCGTCGTCGGAGGCGTCGAGCTTGTGACGGTCGCGCAGGAGGCCCGAGATCTTGGCGATCGTCGTGTCGGCCTGGTTGTCCTCCTGCGTGGTCACCAGGATCTGCCCGGGGATGTACTTGCCGAGGCCCTTGGACAGCTTCTGCTGAAACGTCTTGACCGGGATGACGACGATGTCGTCGTTGTCGCCCATCGGGCCCTGGCCCTTGGACGTCAGCACGCCGATCACCTCGTACGGCTGGTTCTGGATCCGGATCGTCTGGTTGAGCGCGTTGCCCTCGCCGAACAACTGCGTCTTCACCGTCTTGCCGATGACCGCGATCTTGGCGTTCGAGTTGCCCGTGTCCTCGTCGAACACGGTGCCCTCGGCGGCGTCCCACGCGCGGATCTTGAACCACGTCCCCGTGGTGCCCTGGACCGAGGTGTTCCAGTTGCTCTGGTCGGAGGCGATCTGCTGGTTGCGCGCCTGCAGGAGCGGTGCGACGTACTTCGCCGTCGGCACCTCGTCCTTGATCGCCTGCATGTCGTCCCACGTGATCGACATCTGCGTGCCGCCGCCACCCATCACGCCGCCCTGCCGGGTCGAGCCCGAGGACACCATGAGCACGTTGGTGCCGAGCGACGCGAACGCCTCCCGCAACGACGCCTGCGCGCCTTGCCCGGCGGCCATCGTCGAGATCACGGCCGCGATGCCGAACACGATGCCGAGCATGGTCAGCGACGTACGCACCTTGTTGCGCCACAGCGCGCGCAGCGCGAGCTTGAACGTCGTGAAGATGTTCATGCGTGCTCCTCCACCTGGTCGTCGACCTTCGCACCGCCCTCCGGCGGTGCTGCGCGATCCGGCAGAGCCGGGTCTTGCCCGGGAGGCTTCGCCGCGGCCGCCGCGGTCTTCGCATCGAGCGGCTCCTGCGTGCGGTCGCTGATGATCGCGCCGTCGCGCAGCGTCACCACGCGCCGCGCGTACGCTGCGATGTCCGACTCGTGCGTCACGAGGATGACCGTCTTGCCGTCCTCGACGAGGCGCTGCAGGATCGCCATCACTTCGTACGACGTCTTGGTGTCGAGGTTGCCGGTGGGCTCGTCGGCCATGATCACCGGCGCCTCGGTGACGAGCGCGCGCGCGATCGCCACACGCTGCTGCTGTCCCCCCGACAGCTGACTCGGATGGTGGTCCTCGCGGTTCTCGAGGCCGACCTTCGCGAGCGCCGCCATCGCGCGCCTGTGACGCTCGCGCGCCGGCACGCCCTGATACATGAGCGGCATCTCGACGTTCTCGAGCGCGGTCGTGCGCGACAGCAGGTTGAAGCTCTGGAACACGAAGCCGATCATCCGGCTGCGTACGTCGGCGAGCGCGGCCTTCGACAACCGGCCGACGTCGCGACCGTCGAGCTTGTACGTGCCGGCGTTGGGCTGATCGAGGCAGCCCATGATGTTCATCATCGTCGACTTGCCGGACCCCGACGTCCCCATGATCGCGACCGACGAGCCTCGCTCGATCGTCAGGTCGACGCCGCGCAGCGCCTGCACGACGTTGTCACCCATGTAGTAGGTGCGCTCGATGCCGCGCATCTCGACGAGGGGCAGCGCGGAGCTCACCTCAGAACCCGCCCATCTGCCGCCGCTGCTTGGCCACGCCGCTGATCTCGGTGATGAGCTGATCACCGGGCTGCAGCTCGCCCTCGACCATCTCCGTCGCCGAGCCATCGGTGACGCCGGGCTTGATCAGCACCATCTTCGGCTTGCCGTCGACGAGCTTCCACACCGGCTTCTTGTCACCGAAGTCGCGCATGCGCGCGCCGCCACTCGCACCGCTGACGACGTCGGGGCGACCGCTGCCGCTGCCTGCGCTGCCCCCGCCGCTGCCGAGGCCCTCGCGGTTGCGCCGCATGCCGCTGCCACCACCGGGGCGGCCGCCGCTCTGCCTGAAGATCGCCTGCATCTGCTCGCGCGTCGGCTTGAACCGCAGCGCCGAGTTGGGAATCTTGATCGCGTCGGTGACCTCGGCGAGCACGAACGTCACGTTCGCCGTCATGCCGGGGCGCAGCTGGAGGTCCGGGTTCTCGACATCGATCACCGCGTCGTAGGTCACGACCCCCGACGTGGTCGTCGGCGCGTTGCGCACCTGACGCACCGTGCCCTTGAACGTCCTGCCCGGGAACGCATCGACGGTGAACTGCGCGTCCATCCCATCCTTGAGCGCCCCGACGTCCGCCTCGCTCACCGCGGTGTTGATCTGCATGACCCGCAGGTCCTCGGCGATCTTGAACAGCTCCGGCGCCGAGAGCGACGACGCGACGGTCTGCCCGAGCTCGACGGAGCGCGACAGCACGACGCCATCGACAGGCGAGTAGATCGTCGCATAGCCGAGGCTGGTCTTCGCCTGATCGAGCGCCGCCACGGCCTGCGCCGCCGATGCCTTGGCCGCCGTGAGCGACGCCTTCGCCGTGTTGTACGCGACCTCCGCCGCCTCGACGGTGGCGCCCGCGACGAGCTGCTGGTCCTGCAGCGACTTCTGCCGGTTGAACTGCCGATCGGCATCGCTGACCGCGACCTCCGCCTTGGCCACGTTGGCGCGCGCGAGGGCGAGCGCCGCCGACGCCGACGTGATCTGCGACTTCAGCACTTGCTCGTCGAGCTTGGCGAGGATCTGTCCCTTCTTGACCTTGTCGTTGAAGTCGGCGTGCAGCTCGGTGATGCGGCCCGACACCTGCGCGCCGACGATCGTCGTGCTGCGCGCCGACAACGTCCCGTTCGCGGTCACCTGCGCGGCGATCTTGCCCCTGCCGACCTGCACGGTCGCGTAGGTGATCGGCGTGGGGCCATCGGCCCACGGCTTGTTGATCCAGAGGTACGTCGCGCCCACAGCCACGAGCGCGACGGCGATGATCCTCGGGAGCCAGCGTCTTAGCTGCACGGTACTAGGTTGATAACCTGCTACGAAGGTGGTTTTGCGCGGGTATTGCGATTTGTTTCACAGCGATTTCCTCATCTTGGAAGCACTTGCGCGCGCCGCGTTCAGAGCTAATCCAGGCGGCTGCGATCGGCAAACTCGTGCCCGCCGGCGTGCGTGTGGCCACCCCCCATCGCAGCGCTGATACGATCGCGATCGTGGGTGCGCTGGCTCGTTCGCTCGTGATCGTGATGGCGGCAGGTTCGTGGGCGCAGGCTCAGCCGGATGCCGAGCCCGCACCGCTCCCCATGACCGAGCCCGTCCCGGAGCCCGCGACGCCACCTCCCGTCCCGGAGCCCGCGCCCGCGCCGATCGCGACCGTGCCCGCGGAAGATCCGGCATGGACCGCCTACGACCGGGCGTTCGTCGCGCTCGGTGTCGGCGATGAAGATTCGGCGCGCGGTCAGCTGCGAACCCTGACCGCGACGTGGCCGAGCCATCGCGCGGCGATGCTCGGGAGCCTGCGGCTCGCCGATCTCGACATGGCGGAGCAACGCAAGCTCGATCGCGAGCTCAACAGTCCGAGCAAGCTCGCGCGCGGCGAGTTCGTGTTCTGGTCGACGCTGGGCGGCGTGATGCTCGCCGGCAATCTGTGCGTCGATCTCTGCACGAGCGATCGTGCGTACGCGACGGCGTACACGCTGTCCGTCGGCGGTTCGCTCGCGCTGTCGGTGCTCGCGACGCGCGACGGCATTCACCGTGGCGAGGCACAGCTCTACAACTCCGCGCAGACGTGGGGCAGCTGGAACGCGCTCGCGATCAACGATGGGTTCGCCGAGGACCAACCAGAGGCCGCGATCTCCATCGGCGCGCAGCTCGCCGGCCTCGGCGCGGGCATCGGGCTCTGGCAGACGTGGCGTCCCACGCAAGGCGATGTCGCGCTCGCCAACACGAGCTTCGTGTGGACCACGGTGATGTCGCTGTTCGGCCATCTCGCGATCGGCGAGGAGCCGACGCTGCGCCGCACGGTGATCGCGGGTGACATCGGCATCCTCGCGGGCGCGCTGCTCTCGACGCAGGTGAAGATGACGCGCGGACGCACGCTGCTGATCGACGTCGGTGGCGTACTCGGTATGCTCGGCGGCGGTCTCGTCGCGCTCGGGGCCGACAGCGACCAGGGCGCCGGAGCGTCGTTCCTCGTCGGGACCGGCCTTGGCCTTGGGCTCGCCGCGTACGCGACGCGCGAGTGGGACGTCGCGCCACCACCGCGCAACGCGCGCCTCGTGCCCACGCGCGCCGGCGACGACGGATGGGGCGTCGCGGTCGCGTTCGAGCCGTAGCGCTTACCAGTCGAGCGACGACACGACGAGCGCGCCGCCGCCGGGGGCCGGGGCGAGCGCGGTGCGCATGGAGATCGCATCGTCGTTGCGCCAGTTGCGCGTGAGGTACGCGGCCGCGCCGAGACCCGCGGCCACCCCGACCGCCGCGGCCGCGTACGTGGAGCGATCGTCGAAGTCGCCGGTGAGCATGACGCCGAGGCCACCACCGGCGACGCCACCGACGATGCCGCCCGCATCGAGCACGAAGGTCTGCGCGCGGCTCACCCACGGGTAGCGCGACGCGAGGTACGCACCCACGCCGATGCCTGCATCGCCGGCGACCATCAGGATCACGGGAAGCGTGTTCTCGTTGGTATCGGGTTGGATCGCGGCGAGCGTGAGGCCGGTGAGCGCGAGCGTCCACAAGCCGCCGCTGTTCGCGAGGGCCACCTGTCCCGCCGTCGGACGCTTGCGATCGAGCGCGATCCCGATCCCGAGACCGGCACCCTGCCCGGCGAGCAGGCCGAGCCCGATGCCCGGGCCGAGGTCGACCTCCGTCGCCCACAACAGCATGCCCGCATTGAACGCGCCCCACACCGTCCCGGAGTTCGCGAGCGCACGCGTCCCCGGGCGAACGTCATCGATGCTCAGGCTGGCCGCGGCCCCGACGATCCCGCCGGCCAGTGCGAGGCCGAGGATCGGCTCGGCCTCCTCGCAGTCGGCGGCGAGGCAGACCTCGATGCCGGCGTAGATGCCGTGCATCGCCTGGAACAGGGCGAGCTCGGCGCGTGCGCCGTTGGTCGGAGTCTCGGCCACCGGCCCGCGCCGAGGCTCGTCATGCGTGCCGGGCGCGGAGGACGAGAGTGCGAGCATCGCCTGCCGTGTCGCCGGATGATCCGGATGCTGCTGCTGGAGCATCGCGATCTCCGCTCGCGCACCATCGCGATCTCCCTGCGCGAGGAGCTCGAAGGCGTGGTGATAGCGCAGCCATGCCGGATCGTCGCGCGTGTCGACGGGCTGCGCCATCACGGTCCCACCTGTCAGCACGAGCGCGCCGACCCATCGCATGCGAAGTTCCACGTTTCCGATCCTATCGCGCCGGCGCACGGTTGCGCGCGCGCCCGCCGGTAACCCCCGGCAGGAGGTTGCAAAGTGTGTAGGGTGCTCGCTGGTACCGCCCCGGCGGTATGGTTGCAACGTGAGCGAACCGGCGGCCCAACCCACCATCAAGGTGCTCCTCGTCGAGGACGACGAGCGTCTCGCGCAGCTCACGGCCCGCTACCTCGAGACGCACGGGGTCCTCGTCACCATCGCGCGTGACGGCCTCGAAGGGCAGGCCGAGGCGCTGCGCCGCCAGTACGATTGCGTCGTGCTCGACCTGATGCTCCCGGGGCGCGACGGCATCGAGGTGACGCGCGAGCTGCGCGGCCGCACCGACGTCCCGATCCTCATGGTCACCGCGCGCGGCGAGGAGGCCGATCGCGTGCTCGGGCTCGAGGTCGGCGCCGATGACTACGTGACCAAGCCGTTCTCGCCACGCGAGCTGCTCGCGCGGATCCGGGCCACCGTGCGGCGCGTGCGCGGCCAGGCGGGCCCGGCGCAGCAAGCGATCCAGGTCGGCGCGCTCGTGCTCGATCCGCAGCGGATGACGGTGACGCTCGACGACAGGCCGATCGACGTCACGGCGTACGAGTTCGCGATCCTCCGCGCGCTCGCGCAGCGCCCGGGCCGCGTGCTCTCGCGCGAGCAGCTGCTCGATCTCGCGAAGGGCTCCGCCGAGCTGTCCTTCGATCGCTCCATCGACGTCCACGTCTCGCGCCTGCGCGCGAAGCTCGGCGACGATAGCCGTAGTCCGCGCATCCTGAAGACGGTGCGCGGCGTCGGCTATCTCCTCGCCGGCGGCGAATCATGACCGCCGCGCCGCCGCGTCGCCGCCTCACGCTTCGCGTCTACGGCCTCGTGGCGGCGATCTCGCTCGCGACCATGGTCGCGCTGCTGGTGCTGCCTCGCTACATGCGCGGTGCGCGCTACCTCGAGCCGCAGGCGGCGCTGTTCCAGTACATGGTCGATCGCATGTCGGTGAAGAATCCGACGGAGTTCACCGCGATGCTCGATCGCATCGAGCCGCGCCTGCGCGGCACGCTGACGATCTACGACGCGCAGGGCCGCGTGATCCGGTCGACGGTGACGCCGCCGCTCTCGCCGGCGAAGAGCTACGAGCTATCGACGCTGAAGCAGCAGAAGTGGTCGCTCGAGTATGGTCGCATCGTCGTACGCAGCGACGACGCCTCGCTGATCGGCGTCTATCACCCGCGCCGGCCGGGCTTCCCGTGGGACTTCATCCTGCCGCTGTGCGGCGCGCTCCTCGCCATCACCGGCGCCGTCTCGATCTGGTTCTCGCGGAGGCTCGCGCGTCCGCTCGATCAGCTCGCCGAGGCCGCCCGCAAGTTCGGCGCAGGTGACACCTCGGCGCGCGCGGACCTCAAGCGCAACGACGAGCTGGGCTACGTCGGCCGCGCGTTCGACGACATGGCCGAGCGCACGAGCGCCGTGCTCCAGGCGCAGCGGCAGCTGATGGGCGACGTCTCGCACGAGCTCCGCACGCCGCTCGCGCGCATCCGCGTCGCGCTCGAGCTCGCGGCCGAGGATCCGGTCGCCGCGAAGGACGTGCTCGCCGACGTCGGCGCGGACCTCGACGAGATCGATCAGCTCATCGGCGACATCCTCACCACCGCTCGGCTCGACGGCAGCACCGATGTCCTGCTCGACCGGCGTCCGATCAACCTCGGCGAGCTCGCCGATCGCGCCGTCCAGCGGTTCGCGACGCGCCACCCGAACCGCCGCCTCGAGCCGTCGATCGCGGGCGGCGATCGCGACATCGAGTGCGACCCGGTGCTGTTGCGCCGCGCCGTCGACAACCTCCTCGACAACGCGGCCAAGTACTCCGACGCCGGCACCGCCGTCGAGCTCGCGGTGATCCCGAACGGCAAGCAGGTCGCGTTCGAGATCATCGACCACGGCATCGGGATGTCGCCCGACGAGCTCGAGCGTGCGTTCACCCCGTTCTGGCGCGCCGACTCGTCGCGCACGCGACGCACCGGCGGTGTCGGACTCGGGCTCGCGCTCGCCCGCCGCATCGCGCGCGTTCACGGCGGCGACGTCACGCTCGCATCGTCGCCCGGCAAGGGCACGACCGCCCGCCTCGAAGTTCCGCTCGCCTGATCAGAGCAGCAGCGCGTCCCGAACGTCATCGAACGCGCCCGCGCGCCAGCGCGTGAGCGGACTGCGTCCCTTCAGCAAGTTCTCTGTCTCGACGAGCATCGCCGCGAGATCGACGAGCCAGCACTTCGGATCGAACGGCGACGGCCGGCCGACGTCCTCGGGTACCTCGGTCGGCGGCATCCACGCCGCCATCTTGTGGCTCTCGCCGGCGAGCAGCGCGCGCACCGCGACGTTGCCCATCCGGCTCGCCATCAGCCGATCGGCCGCCGATGGCCGACCGCCGCGCACGACGTGACCGAGCACGGTGACGCGCGTCTCGATCTGCGCGGGTTCTGCACCGGACGCCTGGTCGCGCAGCCGGGCGTCGACGAGCTCCTTCAGGCGCTCTGTCTTCACGGCGACGCCCTCGGCCTTGATGATGATCACGCGGCGCGACTTGCGCGATCGGCTTCGCACGGTCAGCACGGTGTTCACGACCTGGTCGACGATCGCCGCCTCCGGCTTCCCCGCCTCCGGGAACAGCGCCAGGTCGGCGCCGACGGCGATCGCCGACGTCATCGCGAGGTATCCGCAGTCGCGGCCCATCACCTCGATGATGAAGGTGCGATCGTGCGCGGTCGCGGTGTCCGCGATCTTGTCGCACGCCTCGACGATCGTGTTCATCGCGGTGTCGACGCCGATCGACATGCTGGTGAGCCCGAGGTCGTTGTCGATCGACGCCGGAAGCCCCACCACCGAGAGCGGCGGGCCATCGCCGATCTCCGCGGGATCCGCGAGGTGCAGCGCGCCGGTGAGCGAGCCGTTGCCGCCGATCACGATCAGCCCGTCGACGCCGCGCCGTGCCAGGATCGCACGCGCCTTGTCGCGCACCTCGCGCTGATGGAACTCCTTGCACCGCGCCGAGCCGAGCATCGTGCCGCCATCGCGCAGGATGCTCTGCACGTCCGCCGGAGCGAGCGGCACGAACGCATCTTCGAGCAAGCCCTTGTATCCGCGCTCGATCCCGACGATGTCCGCGCCCAGCGATCTTCCGACGAGCGTTGCCGCTCGGATCGCCGCATTCATTCCAGGGGCGTCACCACCACTCGACAGGATTCCGATCCGCTTCACGCCAGGCATGCGCCGAATGTATGCCAGACTCGAGGAGACGATGCGTCCGCAAGTCCGCACGGAACGGCAGGGGCCTGTCACGACCGTGATCCTCGACCGCGAGGGCGCTCGCAACGCCGTCGACCGCGCGACCGCCGAGCAGCTTGCCGACGCTTTCCGCGCGTTCGACGCGGACGACACCGCACGCGTCGCCGTCCTCTACGGCGATCACGGCACCTTCTGCGCCGGCGCCGATCTCAAGGCCATGGCCGCCGGCACGCCCAACCGCGTCGAGCCCGACGGCGACGGCCCGATGGGCCCCTCGCGCATGCTCCTCACCCAGCCCGTGATCGCCGCGATCAGCGGCCACGCCGTCGCCGGCGGCCTCGAGCTCGCGCTCTGGTGTGACCTGCGC
>DATLHR010000594.1:0-10951 GCA_035539815.1 Kofleriaceae bacterium | reverse complement strand
GGCCACGATCACGACCACGTTCACCTCACAGGTTTTGATCGTCCGCTTTTAGCGCGGGAACAGCGCTTCCGGGCTCCAGCGCGCCGGCTCGGTCTTCACGTCCGCCTTCACGTTCGGCTTCGCGTTGGCCTTCACGCGCATGGTCTTCGGCGGGACCTTCTTCTTCGCGGGGCCCATGCGCGGGCGCTTCACCGGTGGGGCGATCGCCGGCGGCTCCTCGGGCGCGGCCTGCGTCGCCGCGAGGTTCGGTGGCACGGTCGGCTCGTCGGAGCGCGGCGGCGCCTGCGGCGGTTGCGGCACGACGGCAGCGACGGGGCGCGGCGCGGCCGTGGACTCCGAGCGCGTCACCACGACCACCAGCGCGAGCGCGGCGAGGACGAACGCCGCGGCGCCGCCGACGAGCCAGGCCGAACGCTTGCGCGGCCGCTCGAGGCAGGTCGTGATGCCCGCGCTCACCGGCTCGACGATCACCGAGGGTGCGACCTCTGCGCTCTCGAGCACCTCGGTCGCGGTCTGCGCGCGGCGCAGCGGTGCATCGATCGCGAGCCTGCCCGAGAGCATCTTGTCGATGACGGGCGCGACCACACCGCTCGCCGAACCGTCGAAGTCGACGCTGAGCTCGACGTCGGGCTCGCTGTCCGCCCACGGCATGGGCTTCGCGCCGAACACCTGGTGCATGTACGCGGCGAACGCGGCGGGTGATGCGTCGAGCTCGTGCTCCTCGGCGAACTGTTCGAGTGCGATGCGCAGCTCGTCGGCGGTCTGGTAGCGATCGTCGGGCTGGTTCTCGAGGGCCTTGAAGATGATCGTCTCGAGCGCCTCGGGCAGATCGGCGCGGTACTTCGAGGGCGGCGGGATGTGGCCGAGGACGATCGACGTCATCGTCAAGAAGTCGTTGTCGCCCTTGAACAGCCGGCGCACCGTCAACAGCTCGTACAGGACGATGCCGAGCGAGAACACGTCGCTGCGACGATCCATCTCCTCGCCGACGCACTGCTCGGGCGACATGTACGCGACCTTGCCCTTGAGCGTTCCGGTCTGCGTCTCGACATTGCGCCGCGTGGCCTTCGCGATCCCGAAGTCGGCCATCTTCACCTGGCCGTCGTAGCCGAGCAGGATGTTCGCCGGCGAGACGTCGCGATGGACGATGCCGAGCGGCCTACCGTCGGCGCCGCGCGCTTCGTGCGCGTGATGCAGCCCGGCCGCCGCCGCGCTCACGATCGCGATCACGTGCTGCAGCGGCACGAGCTCGTCGCGCTTGCTCAGCACGGTGAGCAGGCGACGCGCGTCCTCGCCGTGGACGTACTCCATGGTGAAGAAGTACTCGCCGTCGTGCTCGCCGATGTCGTGGACCTGGACGACGTTGGGGTGACGCACCGACGACGCGAGCCGGGCCTCGTCGAGGAACATCGCGACGTAGCGCTCGTCGCCGGCCTGCTCGGCGCGGATACGCTTCGCGACGACGTGACGATCGCCGTCGCGCGCGAGCAGCACGTCGGCCATACCGCCCGAAGCGAGGTGCTTGAGGACCTGATAGCGCCCGAGAGCTCGAACAGGTGCGCGCGCGGCCACGAAGTCAGCGTGCGCCGACGACACGGCGATCGCAAGTGTCGAGAACGATTGCCAAATGTAGGCGGTGTCGGCGAGTTTTAATGTGTAGCGCGCACGACGGAACCAACACGCAGAGAGTCAGCGAGTGGGCACTCTTTGCACGCGATAGCCGGCTCGCTCGAGCAGCGCAGGTAGGCCTTGGTCGCCGATCATGTGGCCGAGTCCTACGGCGACGAACGCCCCGCCGCTCGCGAGGTACGCCTCGAGCTTGGGGAGCCACGCGCGATTGCGGGCGTAGAGCATGCGCTCCGCGGTGCGCGGCACGACGAGCAGCGCCCCCATCGTCGCGAGGTCGCCCGCGTCGTAGATCGCGCGCATCCCGCGGAACGAGCAGCGCAGTGAATCGCGTGCGTGGATCGCTTGCGTGAGGTCATCGATCGTCACCGACGCATCGAGCGCGGCGAGCTGCTCGTCCCACGTCTCGAGCCCCTCGATCGGCAGCTGGCGCCCGCGCGCCTTGTTCGCGAGCTCGCCGTCCATCGCGACGACCTCGCCCGCCGCGCGGCGGTTGAGGAGGATCAGCGCGTACCACGGGCGTGCGCGCTTCAGATCGTCCTCGCGGATCTTGTCGCGCAGTGCATCGCGCAGGTCCCACCAGTCGTCGGTCGCGAGCTGCTGATCGATCCCGGGCCCTCGCTCGAGCCGCGAGCGCTCGCGCAGGCGATCTGGATCGGGCTCCGCGCTGCCGAGCTCGGAGGCGAACCTCGTCGAGGTCGCGAGCGCCTCGAGGGCAGAGGCCGGCACCGCCGCGATGCCGGCGTCGTGCACGGTGCCGTACAGCCACACGACGGGACCGTCGCCCCGCTGCACGCGCCACAGGAACGGAGGGCCGAGCGTCGTCGACGGATCCTGCGGACATGCGGTGGGCTTGGGCGCACACCCGACGGCGATGGCGACGGCGAGTCCGAGCAGCATCGCGCGCATCGCCGCCTATCTTTTCACGCCGAGGCACGATGGGTGCACGTTCTTGTTGCCGCCGGCGCGACGGCCGGATAAGGCATGGCGTGGCCAAGGAGAACGACACCGCTCAGGAGGCGCCCGACGCGCCCCCCGCACCGCCCCAGCTTCAGGGCGGCATCAAGCGAAAGAATCTGATCATCATCGCGGTGATCACGCTCGCGGTCTGGGCCTTCACGATCCAGACGGGCAGCACGGTCCTCCTCGTCATCACCAGCGTCCTCACCGTGTTGATGCTGGCGGTCTTGATCTACGCGTTCCGCACGCTGCGCAAGCAGAAGGGCCTCGTCGGCATCCTGCAGGGCGCGACGACCTCGCCCGAGGCGCGGCGCGAAGCGATCGCCAAGCTCGCCGGGGAGAAGGATGCGAACACGCCGCTCAAGCTGTTCGCGCGCGCGCAGCTGCTCGCCGCCGACGATCCGAAGGGCGCGCTCGATCTGATCGAGAAGACCGAGCTCAAGGCGTTCCCGCCGGCGATGCAGGACGACGTGTCGCTGCTCAAGACCCAGCTCTACCTCGGTATGGGCCGCACGCAGGATGCGGCGAAGGCCTCGAGCACGATGAACCTCGACAACCCCGAGCGCAAAGAGATCCGGCCGATGGCGGCGTCGATCGTCGCCGAGGCGCTCGCACGCACCGGGAAGCCGAAGGAGGCGCTCGCGCTCCTCGATACGATCGAGACCCCGAAGCAGAACGCCGAACAGGTGCTGCTCCAGGCGCGCATCGCGCGGGTGTTCGCGAAGTTCGCGTCGAACCAGCGCGGGCCTGCCCGCCAGGACCTCGTGGCGCTCGCCGCCGAGGACGTCAACCACCTCGGGCGGTTCCTCGCGCCGCAGTTCCGCGTGCACCCGGAGCTGCAGAAGCTCGCGCGGCAGGTCCTGGAGGGGCACCCTTCGGCGCGCAAGATCGCCAAGGGTCAGGCGCGCCAGATGAAGCGCGGCTGAGTTACAGTCGCCTGGGATGCAGGTCGTCAGCACGGTGATCAGCCGTTCCGTCGAGGCGTGCTGGAGCGTGTTCACGGACCCGACGAAGCTGACGTCGTGGGTGCCGGGCCTGCGCGACGCACGTGTGATCGAGCTCGGTGATGAGGGCCTCCCGCGGGAGGTGCAGTTCGAGTTCGCGGCCACGCTCGCGTACTCGCTCATCTATAGCTACGACGTCGTCGCGCGCATGGTGACGTGGGATCCCCGCGATGGAGACAAAGGCGGCGTGCGCGGCTTCGCGAGCTTCGCCAACACCGAGGGCGGCACGCAGTTCACGTATGCCCTCGAGCATGATGATGCGCGCAAGGCCGCCGAGCGCGCGATCGACAATCCGCGCACCCTCGCCGAGGCGTTCGCGCGCCTGATGCACGAGAGCCCACTCGGGTGACCTGCCGGTGATACCTATGGAGGAAGCATGAAGCGGTGTCCCACCTGTCAGTCGACCTATCCCGACGATGCGGGCTGGTGTCCGCGCGATGCCAGCAAGCTCGAGCCGATGCCCGCGGCCGCGCCTGTGTCGGTCACCATGGGCTGGGACGTGCCCGACGTACCGGCGGAGACGCCCGCGCCGGCGCCGGTCTCACCCGCCGCGCTCGCGAATGCAGCGGCGCGCCCCGCGCCCGCACCTACGCCGTCGGTGACGCAGGGCTGGGACATCCCCGACGTGCCCGCCGCAGCGACGCCCGTCTCGCCCGCCGCGCTCGCGAGTGCCGCCGCGCGCCCCGCGCCTGCACCGGCGCCGTCGGTGACGCAGGGCTGGGACATCCCCGACGTGCCCGCCGCCGCGACGCCCGCGGCTGCGCCCGTCTCGCCCGCCGCGCTCGCCAATGCGGCCGCGCGCCCGGCTGCTGCGCCGACGCCGTCGGTGACCGCGGGCTGGGACATCCCCGACGTGCCCGCCGCCGCGCCCGCGCCTGCGCCCGTCTCGCCGGCCTCGCTCGCGAATGCGGCCGCGCGCCCCGCTGCTGCGCCGACGCCGTCGGTGACCGCGGGCTGGGACGTGCCCGACGTGCCGGACGCGACGCAGGCGCCTGCGCCTGCACCTGTCTCGCCCGCGAGCGTTGCTGCGGCGGCCGCGCCCGCCGCGCAGAAGAAGCCAGCGGCGGCCTCGACGATGCTCGGCTTCGCTCCACCTTCGGAGATCGCGATCGCGATCGCGCAGCAGCGCGCGAAGCAAGCCGCGCAGCAGGTCAAGCAGCCGCTCGCTGCGCCGGAGATCTCGCCCGAGCTCTACCAGCCGTCTCCCGTCCCGGCCGCGACGCCTGCTCCAGCGCCCGCGCCCGAGGCGCCGGCCGCCCTGCCGGCACACCAGCAGCCGACGCAGTACGCGCAGCCCGCGCCGACCGCCGTGCCCGCGCACGCGCAGGCGACGCAAATCGCACCACAGCCGGAGGCGGTTCAGCCGCCGCCGCAGGGTCAGTTCGGCGATGAAGGCTCACAGCCGAATTCGCTGGCGTACGACGTTTCCGGACCGCGCCCGCAGAGCCCGGCGATGGCGGCCTACGCGCAAAAGGAATCGCAGCGTATCCCACCGTCGGAGAGCGTGGCCGCCGAGGTCGCGGCCGCGAAGAAGAATCCGATGCTGTGGGTCGTCATCGGCCTCGCGATCGTCGCGGCGATCGTGGTCGTTCTCGTGCTCGCACGCTGATCGGCACGTGGCTCGCACTTCTCTTTGTCGAGAGGAGCAAGCCATGGGCGAAAAGAGGACGAAGCACGACACGAAGATCTCCGTCGTAGGGCTGTTCCACGAGGAGGCCGACATGCAGCGCGCGATCGTCGCGCTGCGCGCCGCAGGCTTCACCGACTCGGACATCTCCGCACTCGTACCTGATGCGAGCGCACATCCGACGGCCTTCGAGAAGCACACGAAGGCGCCCGAAGGCGCGGCCACCGGCGGCATCGCGGGCGTGTTGACAGGCGGCACGGCGGGCCTGCTCGTCGGGCTCGGCGTGATCGCGATCCCCGGACTCGGGCCGCTGCTCGCGGCCGGACCGATCATCGCAGCGCTCGCGGGCGCCGGGCTGTTCGGAACCTTCGGCAGCGTGACCGGCGCGCTGATCGGCATGGGGATCCCCGAGTACGAGGCGAAGCGGTACGAGTCGTTCGTCGCGAAGGGTGGCTCGCTCCTCTCCGTCCACTCCGACAGCGCGGACCAGGCGCGCCGCGCACGCTCGATCCTCGACGGCTTCGGCGGCAGCAATATCGGCAAGCAGCGCGAGGTGCACCCGCGCCAGAAGCATCCGTCGCGGACGTGAGAGCTCAGGGCGTCGTCGTCGTCGCGCGGCCCGCGAGGCTCGCGGCGAGGCGCGCCACGCGCGGATCCGGATCGCTCGCGAGCGCCTCGAGCGCAGGCCGCCCGGTGAGCGAGCCCGGGGCGATGCGATCGAGCGCGCGCAACGCCTCGAGCCGAACGTCGGCGCTGGCGTCGGAGAGGCGCACGGACAGCTCGGGCTGCGCGCCCGTCACGCGCAGGATGCCGAGTGCGCGCGCGGCCTCCACACGCAGCTGCGGATCCGAGGCGGACAGCGCCGCGCGGAGCTCGCCCGCGAGCCGCGCTCCGTCGGTGTGGGCCGCCGCGCTGCGCGCTGATTCCGCGCGGACGCTCGTGTCGTCGTCGGCGAGCCCGCGCGCGAGCACCGCGATCGCGAGGTCCGCCGGCGCGCGTCGCATCGTGAACACGTACGCCGTCCGCACCGCGGCGTCGCGCTCGTTGACGATCAACTCCGCGACCGCATCGGCGTAGATCCCGCCGGTGCGCGGCAGAGCTTCGACCAGCGCAGCCCGCACCTCGGCGCTGTCGCTCCCCTCGGCGAGTCGCTCGAGGAACACCGACGCCGCGCGCGGATCTCGGATCAGCTCGGTCGTGAATCGCAGGGTGTGCGCGCGCGTGGTCTGCGGCGCCGCTCCCCGCAGCTCGGCATAGTGCGCGGGCGCGGAGCTACGCAGCTCGCTCGCATCCGCCGCGATGCGCGCGCGCCAGTCGCCGCGGGGCTGGTTGCTCGACGATGGGGGCGCGGCCGTCGGCGTCGTCCGGTCATCGGACGAGGCCGTGCATGCCGCGAGGGCGATCACCAGACAGGCCGCTCGCTTCCACATCTCAGTTGCCTCCCAGCAGGTGGCGCGCGTCGGTCCACCAGGTCGCGGCCGGCGTACGCCGGACGTTGGTTCCGCAGTGCACCTCGCCGAGGCCCAGGTGATAGACGTCCCAGTTGTCGAGGAAGTGGAGCGTCATGCCGTCAGGCATGAGCGCGTGGAACGCCGCGATCACCGGATCGTCGGCCTGATTGCCCGACGCGCGGAAGAAGGGATCGGCCGTGAACAGGTGCGTCGTCGTCGAGCCCGTTGGCTTCGCGATGATGAGGTTCACCATGCCGGGGATCAGCGCCGCGACGCGTCCGTTGCAGCCGCTGACCTGCTCGAACAGACTCGGCAGCCGGATGATGTCGGCCTCCGTGAGTCCGAGCTCGGCCTTGAACTTCTCGACGATCGGATCCAGGTAGTCCGCCTGGACATCGTCGTTGACCGCGCGCAGCGAGGCGTCGTTCAGGAGCGAGCCGACGGTCGGATAGCCGTGGTCCGCGCCGTAGCGCGGAAGCGACGCCGACGACGACAGCGACGACAGCAGCGTCCACGCCGCGTTGGTGTCGGAGATGACGAGCTTGAAGCCCTTGGGAGACGAGGGATCCGGGACGAAGCTCGACATCTCGTCGACGTGCCCGACGCACAGCCAGCTCGTCGGCAGCTGGAAGGGAGCCTGGACCTTCTGCGACGCGAGGAACGTCCCGAGCGTCGTGTTCATGCCGCTCGAGCCGACGCGGCCGTAGTAGATCTTGCCGAACGGGTACGCGACGCCATCGACGGTGACCGGCGGCGAAGCCTCGAGGTTGCCGAACGAGTCGTACGTCGTGCGCAGCTGCGGGTTGCCCCACGTCTGCGCGATCGTGCCGGGATCCACCCATAGGTCCTGCGCGAGGCCGTTGAGCCCGCGGTTGCGGATCGAGTCGATCACGACGTCCATGCGTTGACCCTGGCTCGCGGTCAGCGTCGCGAACTCGAACTCGTCTTGCATCCACACGTCCCAGTCGACGGAGCTGCCGGGCACGGCGGTGAACATGGTGCCGAGCGCCTGCTGGTAGGCCGCGATGAAGGACTCGTTGCCGTCGATGGCGGTCGCCCACAGCGCCTCGGCGGGCTGCAGGTGATGATTCATGATCAGCGGCGCCGCCTGCAGCGCGACGGTGTCCGTGTGCTCGCCGCTGGCGATGACGAGCTGCGCGGAGACCGCGTAGTCACGGAACGCGACCTTCAGCTCGATCGCCGCGCCCGCGGGCGTGAACGCGTAGCGCGTCGTCGCGCCGCCGAGCACGCGCTGCCCGTCGCGGTAGAGCGCGACGTCGTCGGCGCCGCTCGCCAACGTCAGCTCGACCTCGCCACCCGGCGTCACCAGCGATAACGCCTCGGCCGAGAGCGTCAGCGTCGAGTAGTCATCGTCGGTCGCGAACGGCGCCTGCGTCCAGTCCTCGACGCCGGAGCGATCGTCGTCGTCGAGGTTCGGCACACCGTCGACATCGGCGAACATCCAGCTCGGCCCCGTCGGAGCATCGGGCTCGGGGGCATCCGTCGTGAGGCCCCCATCGGGGTTGTCGGGGACGTCGTCGCCTCCGCCACTCCCGCCGCCGCACGCGCCGACCAGACAACACAGCAGCGTCGCGTGGAATCTGCTCATGCGCGAAGGAGCTTGCGCCTCGCGGCCCGGCTCCCAAAGGGAAACGCACCCACCGCCGCTGACCGAAGTGAGGCGTGAAGATCCTCTGTTATCACGCTCACATGGCGTGCACAGGGGATCAGCGCGCCGCCAAGAGCGCCAGCAACTCACGCGTGCTGACGCGGGCCGCGACGTCCTTCCCTTCGAGGATCTGCGCGACCAGCGCGCGCTTGTCGGCGTGCATCTCGAGGATGCGCTCCTCGACGGTGCCACGCGCGACCAGGCGATAGACGGTCACCGGCTTGGTCTGCCCGATGCGATGCGCGCGATCCGTCGCCTGATCCTCGACGGCGGGGTTCCACCACGGATCGAGATGGATGACGTAGTCGGCCGCCGTCAGGTTGATGCCGGTGCCGCCCGCCTTGAGCGAGATCAGGAATGCGTCGCTCTGGCCCGCCTGGAACTCCGCGATCAACTTCGCGCGCTGCTTCGCCGGCGTCTCGCCGTCGAGATAGAGCGTGGAGAAGCCGGCCTTCGCGACCTCCTCCCGCACGAGCGCGAGGTGCGAGGTGAACTGGCTGAATACGAGGGCGCGATGGCCCTCGGCGCGCAGCTCCTCGAGGAGCTCGAGCAAGCGCTGCATCTTCGACGAGCCGACCGCGGACGCCGCGTCGTACAGCCGCGGATGCGACGCCAGCAAGCGCAAGCGCGTCAGCGCCGCGAGCACCGCGAATCGCCGCTGCTCGTCGCGCACCTCCTTGCCGCGCTTGTCGAGGTGCGCGATCGCCGCGAGCCGCGCGTCCTCGTACAGTGCGCGTTCCTCCTCGGAGAGCTGGATCGGCACGCGGATCTCGGTGCGCGACGGCAGCTCGGGCGCGACCTCGCGCTTCGTGCGCCGCAGCAGAAACGGGCTGATCACGCGCGACAACGATGCCGCCGCATCCGCACTACGTACCTTCTCGATCGGGATCGCGAAGCGATCGCGAAACTGATCCCAGCTGCCGAGCAGCCCGGGGAACACGATCGCGAACACGCTCCACAGCTCGCCGAGGTGGTTCTCGAGCGGGGTGCCCGACAGCGCGAGCCGGAACTGCGCGTCGAGCTTGCGCGCCGCCCGCGCGCGCTGCGTCTGCGCATTCTTGAGCGCCTGCGCTTCGTCGACGACCAGCGTCGCGAGCTTCACCCCGGCGAGCGCGTCCGCGTCGCGCACGAGCAGGCCGTAGCTCGCGATCAGCACGTCGCGCTTGCCGAGGTTCGCGAGGCACGCCGCGCGGTCGGTCTGCTCCGTGTACAGCACCGGCCGCAAGCTCGGCGCGAACCGCTTCAGCTCGTCGACCCAGTTGAGGGTCACCGACGTCGGCGCGAGCACCAGCGCGGGGCCGAGCTTCGCGCGATCGAGCAGCACCGCGATCGCCTGCACGGTCTTGCCGAGCCCCATGTCGTCGGCGAGGCATGCACCGGCGCCCCAGGCGGCGACGCGCGTCAACCACGCATGACCCTCGATCTGGTACGGACGCAACGTCCCGACGAGCGTGCGCGGCGGCCGCGGCGATAGCTTGTGTGCCGCGAGCAGCCGCTCGGTGAGCACGTTCCACGCGGGCGGCATCGAGACCTTCGCGCCCGCCTCGGCGAGCTCGTGGATCGCGGGCACCGCACCCGGCGACAGCTCGAGCCGCTCGCGAGACGCGTACGTCTGATCGGCGATCGCCATCAGCTGCTTGCGTAGAATCTCCGAGAGCTCGACCCAGCGATTCGCGTCGAGCCGCACGAACCGCTGCTGGCGGCGTGCCGCATCGAGCAGCACCGCCAGCTCGAGCCGCCCCTGCTCGATCTTGATCTCGCCAGTGATCCCGAACCAGTCGCGCTTGGTGTCGATGATCACCTTGAGCGCGCGCGGTGCCACCGTCGCGACCACCGCGTGCCTGCCGTCGATCCACTCGGCTTCGATCCCGGGCGGCGGCTGCTGCAGCGCTGCGACCAGCGCGATCGCGGCATCGTGATCCGGCACGCGGAAGCACAGCGGTGGCCCCTCCTCCGCCCCATCGAGCGGCAACCGTGCGAGCGCGCCGCGCACGAGCGGAAGCTCCTCGCCGAGGTCGCGCCGCACGTACGTCCGCTCCCCGTCGCCGGGGATCATCACGTCGCGGCGGCCCGAGTTGGGTGGGAACAGCGGCGCCCCCGGCGCCGGGCGCACGAACGCCTCGAGCTCGAGCGTGACGTCGGGCAACAGCCGCGCGCGCACGACGACCGTGGGCTTCGCCTTGATCTGACGGCCCTTGAGATCGCTCGGCACCGTCACCGGCAACCGCGCCTCGAGCTTGGCCAGCCGCTCGAGCAGCGCGGCGTGCGCCTCGGGCGGGAACGAGTCGCCGTGCTTCGCGAGCACGTTCCACAGGCGGATCGCGTCGTCGCCCGCATCGATCAGCAGGCACGAGCCATCCGGCTCGATCGTCACCAGCGGCTCGCCGGGACGGAAGATCTTGAGCAGCGCCTCGAGCAGGCGCGGACTGAACCGCTCGCCCTCCACGGATGGCTCGAGCTTGATGACGTCACCTGCCGGCAGCGCCGTGAACCCGAGCTGCACGCGCTTGACCCGCACCGCCTCGTCGCCGTGATCGGTGCGGACGCGCGGATGCCCGACGAGCGCGGCGAACGCGCGGTGCGGATAGCTCGCCGCCGGCGACGCCGTGAAGCC